>NZ_JAUORL010000042.1:0-32343 GCF_030548015.1 Shewanella sp. 4_MG-2023 | reverse complement strand
TTCAACCCCCACACCGCCACCGCCATTCGCGTCGGGATCGTGGGCTCGATACCCAGAGACAGAGCCAGAGCCAGAGCCAGAGCCAGAGAATAAACCTATTACAGCGGCTTTACCTGCAACAGGTGCATGGGCAAGTGATGCATTTACGGCTTTAGTTAGCCAATATGATGCAAGTGCTGAACTACAGGCCCAGCATCTGAGTTTACTCAGTATTATTAGTCACAGTTACAAGTTACGTAAACAAGCTGATTACTGCCAATACGGCGCAGGTTTGACCCAGCGTTATCAGTTAGCTTATCAACAGTATCGCCAGCAAAACGCCACTGCTGCAGATGATAAAGGCATAGGCTTTATGCAATTATCAACCATGCTCAATGATACTAAGCAATTTGATAAAGCCATTGAAGTCTGTCAGCAGGCCATTGATTATCAATTAACAGATGGAACTGTTACCGGTTTTGAAGGTCGAATTAAGCGTATCGAGAAAGCAAAATCTAAAGCGAGTAATTAAGTGAATTGAATAAGACTAGGTAATTGGCTTTAACCATGATTTAGGTTATTAGGTTTTACCATGATTTAGGTTATTAGGTTTTACCATGATCTAGTACAATGGCACTATCGTATGGAAAAGCGGACTTAGGTTCGCTTTTTTATTGCCCTAAAAGTGTTGGAACTGAATGTAGCTACTGGAATCCTGTAGCTAAATATTGAGATTAAAAGTGCAACTTAGGGTGAAAATAAGCATGCTTAAAGAGGTTTAAATGATGAATCGTAAAATGCGTAATACGCTGTTTTTATTCATGGCTATCATGGGGCTAACCGGCTGTATTCGTACCCCAGAATGGACACTGTTTTATTATGCGGATGAAGCCAAAGCGCCGCAGCAACCCATCAACGCCAAATTTATAGCAGGTTATTACGATACGCTTGAACAATGCCAAGCTAAAGCCAAGGGCATGCTGAGATTAAGCGGCAAAAACAGCCATCCACTGGATGCTAACCAGCTAGAAAATGCCACCGCAATACCGGTTGCCATTGATAAAGGCTATCAATGCAAACAGTTATGCCAAGTCAATGATGACAATGTCATTATCTGTCAATAAAACCTTGCCAGTAGTGAGTTATTAGCCTTCGCCATCAGGCTATTGTAGACCCAAGGAACAGGTTAAATGCAGTTTAAACAGGATTATTTTGAACAACTGGAAGGCTTTTATTCGCAGGTCTATCCATTGCCTATCAGTCAACCCCATTGGCTGGCTTGGAGTGATGACGCCGCCAAATTAATTGGCGCGCAAAGAGGCCAACTTAACGCCCAAGGTGATGATGAATTACTGCTGCAACTGTCAGGTAATCACGCTATGCCTGGGGCAAGTTACTATGCGCAAGTTTACAGTGGCCATCAATTTGGTGGTTATAGCCCACGATTAGGGGACGGGCGCTCAATTATTCTCGGCGAAGCGCAGGCAAACCCTAATGCTACAAGTAAAACAGCTAATAACGCGTCAGCTTGGGATGTGGCCTTAAAAGGGGCTGGGCCAACACCTTATTCTCGGAGTGGTGATGGTCGGGCGGTTATGCGTTCCGCGGTAAGGGAGTTTTTAGCATCCGAGGCCTTGGCGGCATTATCGATTCCGACCACCCGAGCATTAGCGGTGATTGGCTCTGACTTACCGGTATGGCGTGAATCACAAGAAACTGCGGCGATTACAGTGCGTTTAGCCAAAAGCCATATTCGTTTTGGTCACTTTGAGTATTTTTGCCATAGCGACCAAGGTGGTAAAGATAAACTAATTCAGTTACTAAACTTCACCATTAAACAGCATTACCCGCATTTAACTCAAGATTATCAAGGCTATAAAGCCTGGTTTACCCAAGTAGTAAAAGATACTGCTATTTTAATCGGCCACTGGCAAGCGGTAGGCTTTGCTCATGGGGTACTTAATACTGATAACATGTCGATTCTTGGTGACAGCTTTGATTTTGGCCCATTTGCCTTTTTAGATACTTTTAAAGAAGACTTTATTTGTAATCACTCCGATCCCCAGGGCCGTTATGCCTTTGGTCAGCAACCTGGCATTGGCCTGTGGAACCTGCAACGTTTAGCCCAAGCATTAACGCCCGTCATTGAGTCAGATGATTTAGTGGCTGTGCTGAATACTTATCAAGCTGAGTTAGTGCAGCAATATTTACTGCTCATGCGCGCTAAAATGGGCTTGAGTGTCAGTGAGCAAACCACGGCGCAAGCCCAAGAGCAAGATAAAACCGACTTAGATCTCATTGGCCGATTTTGCCATGTGTTACAGCATAATTTATTGGACTATACCAATACTTTCAGGGCGTTTGGTCAGTTAGACATAACCAGTGTCCACGCCAATATTAGTGATGAGATAATCGATAGACCCAAATTTGACGACTGGTATAAAAGTTATCAGCAGCGGGTTGGAAAGGTTGATGATATTGACCAATGGCAAGCACAGCGTAATAGTGTGAATCCCAAGTATATTTTACGCAACTACTTAGCCCAAGAAGCCATAGTGGCGGTGGAAGAAGGCGACAATAGTAAATTGTTAGAGCTGCATACTCTGTTAACTCAGCCCTATGCTGAGCAACCAGAATTAGACCATTATGCCAATAGACCACCCCAATGGGGACAAGGCTTAATCATGTCTTGTAGTAGCTAGTCAGTCATAGTAACAAGGTATTTAAGCAACTTATTTAAAGGAACATCATGTTATTGCGTTCGGTGCAATTAGATAAAGCCTCGCTGAGCATTTTAATTTCAGCAGAAATAGATTTTGAGCAGTTTGAAGCGTTTGCAGAGCCCTTAGCCTTGGCAATGGATTGTGATATTCGCGATCGCTTATGGGGCGCAGATAGGCACCAATGGCAGCTTAATTTTGAAGGCAGTCAGCTGTGGCTTAACTATGAGTTTTACGGCGATATTTGTTGGATATCAACGGAAGTAGAAGCCGATCTTGAAGTGCTAGAATATTTAATCACCTTGCTACAACCGCTGATCACTGCCAATGCGGTAAAGGATACACATGAATAATGACAATGCTGACAACGACTATCTAGATAATGACGAAGATATCGATAGTCAGGAAAAGTCGGGTAATGTAATAGAACCGGAATCACATCTTAACGATATCGCGCCAAAGGCTAGTGCTGACGAGGCTTGCTTTCATTATCAAGCCTTAACGCCTGATTTAATTCTCGATGCCATTGAGAGTGTTAACATCTATCCTGAAACGGGGTTGCTGGCGTTAAATAGTTACGAAAATCGGGTGTATCAATTTCGCTGCGATCGCGGTAATCGTTATGTGGTGAAGTTTTATCGCCCCCATCGCTGGAGTGATAATCAAATTCAAGAGGAGCATGATTACGCACTCGCGTTAGCTGCTGAAGATATCCCCATTGCAGTACCTGTGATTGTTGAGGGTAAAACCCTGCATGAATTTAAAGGTTATCGTTTTACTTTATTTCCCTCTATTGGTGGCCGCGCATTTGAGGTGGATAACCTTGATCAACTTGAAGCAGTTGGTCGCTTTATTGGCCGGATACATCAATATGCTAGTAAAGAGAGCTTTCAATATCGTGAGCCCTTAAGCTGCCAAATTTTAGGGGATGATGCGCTGCAATATTTACAGCAGTCAGGGCAAGTGCCTGAGGCCATTAGTCAGCAGTTTTTCACTGTCACGCAGCAAGTGTTGGCCAAGGCCAAGTCTGTATTGGCGCAGCATCAATTTCCGACATTACGGCTTCATGGTGATTTGCATCCAGGCAATATTTTATGGACCCCAGATGGCCCAGGTTTTGTTGACTTAGATGATGCTCGCCAAGGCCCTGCGGTGCAAGATATTTGGATGATGCTCACTGGTGATAGAGCCCAACGGTTATTACAGCTAGATGTATTACTTGAAGGCTATGAGGAGTTTTGTGATTTTGACCACAAGCAACTTAAGCTGATTGAGCCGCTGCGGGCATTGAGAATGATCCATTACAATGCCTGGCTAACAAAACGCTGGCAAGATCCTGCTTTTCCAAGGAACTTTCCATGGTTTGGTGATATCAAATACTGGGAACAGCAAACATTAGCGTTTAAAGAGCAACTTTCAGCGCTGGATGAAGAGCCATTAAGCTTGATGAGTTTTTAATTGAGTAATTGGCAAACCATAACGTAGATTGTTACAAATGATCCTGATAAGGTCTTGAGCATAAGAGATAATCTACATTATTATAGATTTAGATAAATTAGCGTTAACTATGCTACGGCATAATTGAGATTGCATACTAAAGGAAACAAGATGAAAAAAGCATTATTAATGGCTGCAGCGTTACTATTAGCCCCAATGGCGGCAACCGCAGCAGACTATAAAGAAGGTGTGCACTACACTGTGATTAACGAAGGCCCAGCCACATCAAAGCCTGAAATTACTGAGTTTTTCTCATTCTTTTGCGGGCATTGTTACAACTTCTCAAAAACTGTAGTACCAAAAATTGAAGCGACCCTTCCAGAAGGTGTGGCTTTTAATCAGGCACACGTTGAGTTTATTGGCGCAGATATGGGCGTAGAAATGTCACGTGCTTTCGCTATTGCTCATCAGCTCAATGTTGAAAAGAAAGTTGAACCAGCTATTTTTGCTGCAATCCATGACAAAAAGCAACGCTTCACCAACTTAAATGATATCCGTATGGTGTTTATTGCTAACGGTGTTGACGGTAAAGATTTTGATGCAGCAGCTAAGTCTTTCATGGTGAATGCGCAAATGTCTAAAATGAAGCGTGATACTCAGAATGCCAAAATTTCTGGTGTGCCTTCGTTAGTGGTTAACGGTAAATACCGTGTTGAGACAGGTGCGATTAAGTCTTACGATGAGCTATTAGACATCGCTTATTACTTAGCGACAGCTGACAAGTAACATGAGGATTTAACCTCCCACGTGACAAAAGGAGCCAATGGCTCCTTTTTTTGTATCTTTAATTTATTAGTGGCTGAAAAAGAGCAAAAAAAAACCGCATGTTTTAAAATTTGCATTTTAAAACAGTGCGGTGTTGAGCCAATTGGCTCGTTATTTACCCTGAGTAACGAAGTCACTTTACCAAGGTGTCAAAAAAATGGCAAGCGTCATTTTACTGGCTCGTTACATTTTGTTTACATTGAGTTATTTTGAAGCGGAAAAAGATCGATTTTAATGAAACTCTTTTGCGGTTTTTTTGTCCAACTTTGAGTTGTAAAATGAAATATAGCTAAAGGAGTCTCCATGAGAAGGTTTCCGGTATATGCACCTAAACTCATCGTTAAACATGCGCGAATTTTTTTAACTGGGGTGATTTGGGTAAAAGACTTAGGGTGTTTAGAGTTTAGAAAGGGGCGTTTTTTAATGCCGAAAAAAAGCCTGCCAAAAGTAAAGCAGGCTGTTTCTGAGCTTAACCAAATGCTAGTAGCTCAGCATGTTGAAACTAACACAGTTTAGCTTTCGCTATTGAGTAAGCCGACAAGGCCATTCACTTTATCGTTCCAAGAGTTTAGGTCTTGTTGCAATTGCTGATTAGTCTCAGTCAATTGAGCATTCTTTTGCTTCTCTTCTTCAAGCTCCATTTTTAGTAGCTCTGCATTTTCAAGAGTTGCCTGGATTTTGGCTTCCAGTTGGGACAGTAATTCAAGGCTCATATCGGGAGTCCTAATAGTTTCTGGATGGAATGCTGATTCTAGCAGTGACTGGGGTTTAAGGAATAGCCAAATTCGTTAAGTGGTTAAAAAAAGAACGACTTTGGCTACTATTTTGTAAGCTTTATCCATCTGTCAGTGTGAGTGGCTTGTTTTAAGCTAAAAACCGCCACATCCTGTGCTTTTTCAGTGAAATGATAAAACTTTATTTGTTGCGGTTTACCATGCTTTAACGGCTAATTTTATGGTTTTAATTATTGTGAACTTCGATTGACGCTTAATTGTGCTCCACTTTATCCATTTGCTTGACATTACATCTGATGATTCATAGTCTGCTAGCATTGTTTTTAAGGTGGTAGCAAATGGACATCAAATATAATTTAAAAGCGGCATCGTCGCGTCGTACTGAGCAGTTTAAACCAGAAGGCAATGTAGGCTTTGGTAATCTCAGAACCGATCATATGTTTTTAATGGATTATCGAGATGGCCAGTGGTGTGACCCTCGCATTGAGCCTTATGCGCCGTTTGAAATGGCCCCGGGCGCCATTGCGCTTCATTATGGTCAGTCCATCTTTGAAGGTGCTAAAGCGTTTAAGCATGACGATGGTGAAATCTACACCTTTAGACTGGATAAGAATGCCCAACGTTTAAATACCTCTGCAGATATCTTATGTATTCCTAACCTTGCTGAAGACATTCAACTGCAAGCCATTAATGCGCTTATTGATGTCGATAGGCTGTGGTTTCCAATGCAAGATGGCGCATGTTTATATATTCGGCCTTTTATTTTTGCTACCGAAGATCGTTTATCAGTGAGCCCAAGCTTGAACTTTACTTTCTGCGTGATCTTAAGCCCAAGTGGTGCTTATTACGCTGATGGGGTGAATAAAGCGATTCGATTACTGATCAGTAAAAAATTCCACCGCGCGGTATCAGGCGGCACGGGGGCATCAAAAGCGGCCGGTAATTACGCAGCATCGTTAAGAGCGGGGCAAGCCGCTGCTGAATATGGCGCTGCCCAAGTGTTATATCTTGATGCGAACAACAAGCAGATTGAGGAAGTGGGCGCAATGAACCACTTCCATATCCTCAAAGATGGCACTGTAATTATCCCGACGTTTACTGACACTATCTTAAAGTCCATTACCTCGCAATCTATGCTAGAAATTGGCCATTTATTGGGATGTGAAGTGCGCCAAGAAACCATTATGCTGGACAAATTTATCGCAGATATCGAAGCCGGTGAAATTGTTGAAGCGGGCGGATTTGGTACTGCAGCCGTGGTATCGCCAGTGGGCTCGTACATCTTTGAAGATGGCCGTATTGTTACAGTTGGTGATGGTGAAGTTGGCCCTTGCATCAAGCGTATTTATCAAATATTTACCCAACTGCAAAAAGGTGAGCTTGAAGGACCTGAAGGCTGGGTTAAGCGTGTTGAGCGTGTCGCGCCATAGCTAAACTGAATAAATTCAGACAATAAAAAAGGCTCATTTGAGCCTTTTTTATTGCTTGGAGTATAGGGTTTAGCTGTGTCGATTTTTATTGAATCGCTTTAATGCTATGCTAGTTTTTCCTGCTGGTTATCTAATCTTAGCCTTGCTAAACAGTCCTCAGCAGTCAGTGGTTTACTGAGTAAAAAGCCCTGCACTTGATCGCAGCCTTCATGCTTTAAGAAGTCAAATTGCGCCTCAGTTTCAACGCCTTCTGCCACGACATTGAGTTCAAGGCTGTGGGCCAGAGTAATAATGGCGCTGGTAATAGCGGCATCATCAGGATCATCAATAATATCGCGGACAAATTCTCTATCAACTTTCAAGGTATCGATAGGGAAGCGCTTTAAGTAACTTAAACTTGAGTAACCAGTACCAAAGTCATCAATGGCAATGGTAAGGCCTAGGGCTTTTAGCTGGGCTAATACTGTGACTGAGTCTTGCGGGTTACCCATGATCATCGACTCTGTCAGCTCTAACTCCAGAGCGCTGGCGGGTAACCCTGATACCGCAAGGGCCACTTCAATAGTGGAAATAATATCGGCTTTAAGTTGTCTTGCTGATAAGTTAACAGCCACAGAAATATGCTCAAAGCCTTGTTGATGCCATTCAGCTAATTGATTGCAGGCCTGATCAATGGCCCAATGGCCAATGCCGTTAATCATCCCGGTTTCTTCCGCTAACGGAATAAATTCCACTGGTGAGATAAATCCAAGGGTTTTACTTTCCCAGCGCAGTAGGGCTTCAACGCCAATAATCCGCTTGGTTTTAATGTCAAACTTGGGCTGATATACCAGATACATTTCATTATTTTGAATCGCCTGTTTAAGGCCTGCCTCAAGCTCTACATGACGGGTGGCATATTGGTTTAAATCTTCAGTGTAAAACTGGAAGTTATTACGCCCTAAAGATTTAGCATGGTACATGGCAGTATCTGCATATTTAATTAATGAGGTACTGTCGCTGGCATCATTAGGGTACAAACTAATGCCGATAGAAGGTGATACGGTAATATTTTTATCATCCAATAAGAACGGACTCTTAAAGGCGTTTAATACTTTTTCTGCCACAACAGCAGCAGATTTTATTTTGCTGAGCCCTTCAAGAATAATGGTAAATTCATCGCCACCGAGACGAGCAACAGTATCGCCATCGCGCACCGAGTTTTGCAATCGAATCGCCACCGCTTTTAATAATAAATCCCCCACATGATGACCCATGGAGTCATTAATGTGCTTAAAGCGGTCTAAATCCAAAAAGAATAACGCCACAATATCTTTAGAGCGATGGGCTTTGGTGATCGCCTGATTAAGCCTGTCTTGAAATAGGGTGCGGTTTGGCAAGCTGGTGAGCGGATCGAAATTGGCTAATATGCGTAAGTCTTCTTCGGCTTTTTTACGGGAGGTAATATCAGTAAATACCGCAACAAAGTGGCTCGTTTCACCTTTAGTATCGATGACCTGATTGATCTCCAGCCACGCCAAAATGCCTTTTTTATCTTTAGTACGAATATTAATTTCGCCAGCCCAATGCTTTTTCCTTAACAGTTGTAATTCCACATTATGATAAAAGGCGCGCGACTGTTTGCCGTAAGCTAAATATAGAAAGTGTTTGCCAGCAATGGCTTCAGATTCAAAACCGGTAATACGACTAAACGCAGGGTTTACCGTGCGGACTCGATAATCCAGTTCGCCTACCACTACGGCCTCGTTCATACTGTGTAGTACTTGGCTTGAGAGTTTTAATTCATTTTCAGTTGCTTTTCTGACGGTGATATCTTTATGGGTACCGGCCATGCGAACCGGTTTATCTTGCTGGTCCCATTCAACGACTTTGCCGCGATCCATTAACCATATCCATTTACCTGGCTGCTTTTCTACGCGGTACTCAGCTTCAAAAAACTCAGCTTTTCCGGCTAAATGGTCATTGAGAAGTTGGGCTACCCTCGCTTTATCTTCTGGGTGGATATTGGTGATCAATGCATGATCGTCTTCAGCGAACGGTTGAGAGGTTAAAATATTGGTACGGTAGACTTTATTGTCGCGGATATTCCAGTCCCACATACCGTCGCCAGAAGCCCATAATGCTAGCTTTAAACGTTCTTCTGAAGCGCGGATACTGATTTCAAACTCACGTTGTTTTTCACGCTTTAATTGCTTTAGGTATATGAAAAACGTCATTAGCAACATCATCGCAATGCCATAAACTACGTAAGCGCCTTTACTTAGGTAAAAGGGCGGCACCACAGTAAATTTGATACTAAAAGGCGGCTCTGTGTAGGGGTTATCAGTGAGGGTCGAGCGCACTAACAGCTCAAACTTTTTCGGCGGCAAATTGCTAAAACTGATGTCATTTGATTGATTTAACTCAACCCAATCATCATTGTGACCGACTAATTTGTAACTCAGTTGCTGTAACCCAGGGTAATTAAAATTCAGTGTACTGACAGTAAAACCAATGGTTTTATCAGAGTAGGGCATTTGTAATGCTGGTGGCTGTTGCAAATTTAATAATGGAAAATGCTGCTCACCCAAATGATAACTGGTTAGGGCTATTCTAGTGTTAGGTCTTTTAGCTGGAACCAATAGTGGATTAAATTGATTTATGCCATTAACGCCGCCAAACCACAGCTGGCCATCAGTATCGTTAAATTTAACCCCGCCGTTAAACTCCGCAGCTTGCACTCCATCAAATGGGTTGAAGAACATATACTCTAAACTAGTCGATACTCTGGCGATACCAGAATTGGTACTAAGCCACAGGTTTTGAGCAACGTCTTCTAACATGGCATAAACCGTGTGCTGCTTTAACGGTTCACTTAAGGGCTCAAATTGCAGTTGGTTATTAGTGGTTTCGATAACTTTATCGACGCCGCTATGGGTTGCCATTAATAAGTCACCAGCGGCAGTGACAATAAAATCTCGAATACGATTATCACTGAGTGTGCTAGTGTCGGCTGCTTGGCGACTTTTGAGAATGAGTTCTTGTGTGTCAGGTTTTAGTCTGACTAAGCCTGCCATTGTGCCGAGCCACAGGCTGTTGTTATGGTAAGTAAGGGACAATATTGGGCGCTTACTGGGGACAAATTCAGTCTGAAAATCAAAATTGTATTGATGAATAACCTCTTCACCTGGCAATACAAAATATAAGCCGTAGTTACTAGCAATCCAAAGTCGGCCGCTATCATCTTGAGCAAATTTACGGATCAGCAGCGAGTCTGAAGCGCTATTATCAGCTAAAGGCACAAATGACAGCTGCTGATCTGGCGTTAATTGTGCCAGCCCGTGATTAGTACCAAACCACAGATTACCGTCTTGGGTTTGGGTGATGGCATGTACAGTTAACGGGTACTCTGCTTCATGTACATTAAGGGCCTGAGCAAATAGGTCGTTGTAGTAATAAAAACTACCTTGCTGCTCATCAAATAGTTTTAAGCCTGCGCTTTCAGTGCCAATCCATAAACGCTGCTGATCATCACGAAAAATCGCCCGGATCATATTGGCCATTTTAGGCTTGCTAGGATGGAGTTCGTAAATATGGTTAAAATACACTTGATTGAGGTTAAGCTTATTAATTCCTGAGTAGCGAGTGCCTAACCATAGGTTACCGTCTTCTGCGAGCATGATGCTTTGTAGATTGTCTTCGCTAATAGATTGGCGACTATTGGGATCGTATTTATGGATGCGGCTGCGCCATGTATCACCAATTAAATCCAATTGAATTAACCCAGCGTTTGCGCCAATGGCCCATATTTGTTTATCACCATTGATGACAAAGTCTTTTATTTGATTGTATTTTTTAGTTTGGTTATTGATCCAAATTGTGGTTTGTTCGCCGCTAATCAGATCGTAGCTGATCAGTCGATTGCTAATCGCTAACCACACTGCGCTTTTATCATGACTGGTTTTTATACTATTGACCCGCAGGTTGGGTGGGATATCTAAGCGGATAATGTTGTTGCTATCAATGGCGTAAGTGCCACTGGCTTGGGTGCCAACAAAAATATATTTGTCATCGATATTGGCGATACTGGTGATATGAGGATCGATAGCATTATTTAAGCTTATTTTTGCTATTTTATTGGTATGCAGTGATAGGGTGAATAAACCTGATTGAGTCCCTATCCACAAACTATTATCAATTAACGTGAGTTTAGTTAGCTTTAAGTCTGTTAACCCTTGGGCACTCCCAAAATGAGTAAACTCACCATTACTGAGGTTTAAACGGCTGAGTCCTTGGGAAAAGGTTGCCACCCATAAGTCACTATCAGATGATTGCAATATATCGGTAATGTAATTGCCGGCAATACTGGTGGGATTATTACTGTCGTTAACAAACACATCAAATTGAATGCCGTTATAACTGTGTAAGCCATCTTGAGTGCCAACCCATAACATGCCTGAGCTATCTTTGAACAGTTTAGTGACAGAGTTTTGATTTAAGTCGTTAGAGGCTTCAAATTGTTCAAACGCTAACAGGTGATTGTCATTAAGTGGGCTAATTGCATAGACGGAAGCTGACATTGAGGTGAAGAGCACCAAAATGCATAAGCATGTTTTCAAGGCTAAGGAAAAACGTAAATTCAATCTGCACCTGTAATAATTATAATGGGTAAAGAATGATGCCAAATTGCACATTGTTAATTAATATCTAATTTATAAACATGCTTACAACAGGGCGTACCGCTAGTTTATTTGTATATGTTGCCAGCGATTTAAAGTTTTTATTGTTGAATTATAACCATATTACGCGAGTAATATAGTTTTTTTCAAATTACATTTAAGTTTGCTGATTTTATGCTTGTTGAGAAACTGTTGTTGGCTTAACTGTTTTGATGAAGCTTGTTGGTTTAAAAACAAAAAACACGCAATTAAGCGTGTTTTTAGGCTGATTTTAAACAGTACTATTTGGGCGTAGATGTGTCATTAAGGTATTTTTTATAAATACCATCTAACTGCTGATCCTTCTCGAACCAAACTTGGTTTAACCAGCGCTGAAATTCAACTCGGGTTTCAGGATTAGAGAAATAATCTTCAGCATCCACTTTAGGTACTGGCATTTGCTCAATTCTGACCACAATTTTTTTAACACGCCCAGACATGACCTCATACAAAGCGCCTTTCTCTGTGTCAGCATCAGGATAAGCTAAGGTCATGTTAAGTAACCCAGTAAATTGCTCGCCCATTGCCGAAAGGGTAAAGGCAATGCCGCCAGCCTTTGGCCTTAACAAATGTTTATAAGGCGACTGTTGGCGCTTGTGTTTATCTGCAGTAAAACGGCTGCCTTCCACATAATTAATAATTGATGTTGGGAAATGCTTAAATTTTTCACATGCCTTGCGGGTGGTTTGTAAATCTTTACCCTTAAGTTTTGGATTCTTCTTGAGCTTAGCAGGGCTAGTTCGGTTCATGAACGGCATATCTAATGCCCAGCAGCCTAAACCCAGAAAGGGCACAAAGATTAGCTCTTTTTTAAGGAAAAACTTCAACATAGGAATATGGTTACGCAAGATATAGGTTTGCGCTGCAATATCAAAGCCACTGACATGGTTACTGATCAACAAATACCAGCCGCGTTCATCCAGGCCTTCAAGCCCCTCAATATCCCACTCTATTTTAGCAATGAGAAATAAAATACCGCCATTACAGCTTGCCCATGCCCACATAAAGCGGTTCATTAAGCGAGTAAGTGCGTTTCTTGCTGCAACTACAGGAACGACCAGCTTAATGACGCCACCAATACTAATGAGACCTGCCCATAGTGTGGTATTGATGATCAATAAACTGCTACTAATAAAAAAGATGACTGGACCTGGTAAAAAACCTAGCATGTAGCTAAATACCTCTTATTTGTTTTCTTCAGCCATAATGCTGATTTTTTTATCTTTTTCTTGCCAAAGTTGATTTAACTGAGACTGAAAATCAATTTTAAACTGCCTATCATTACTATAGTCACCTTTTAAGGTCGCTGGGATATCAGAGATGTGAATATCGACATAAACCTCAGTTAACTCGCCGCAAATATACTCCCAGTAGCTTGGCACTTTATTAGGGTAGTAAATGGTGACATTAACTAACTTGTTGATGTGTTCACCCATAGCATCTAAAGCAAAGGCCATTCCACCGGCTTTGGGCTTCAGCAAGTGCTGAAAAGGCGAAGCTTGCTTTTGGTGTTTTTGCGGATGAAAACGGGTGCCTTCAACGAAATTCATCACGCTGACAGGCTTATGCTTAAATTTGTTGCACGACTTACGGGTAATCTCAATGTCTTTACCTTTAAGTTTTGGGTTCTTTTTCAATTGTGCTGTCGAATAACGACGCATAAAGGGAAAGTCTAACGCCCACCAAGCAAGCCCTAATATGGGAACAAATATGAGCTCTTGTTTTAAAAAAAACTTTAAAAATGGGATCTTACGATTAAAAACACGCTGAAGTACTAAAATATCGACCCATGACTGGTGGTTAGCTATAACCATGTACCATTCTTTTTCAGAAAACTGATCATCACCGCTTAGTTTTATGGTAACGGGATGAAAAATGGCTTCGATAACACCATTAACACTGATCCACGCACTGGCACAGTTATCTAAAATATAACTGCATATTTTACGAATAACATTAATGGGTAATAGTTTGAAAATACTAAAAATTAGAATGGGTGTAACCCAGACGATCGTATTTATGACATAGCAAATAAATGCTATAGATCCTTTAATTTTTGCTAACAGCGGCATCTAGCTCTCCTGTAAATGGAAGCTTATGTTACTCCGTGATAGCCTTCGGCTCAATCCACTGAACAATAATATCGAAACTTTTTGTGATTTTTCAGGTAATCACTCGATATTTTAATGCGTTAGCTATTTATTGTTGGCTCAAACGATTCATTAACCTGTCCATTGCCCTGTAGCCAAGTGCTTGTGCTATATGCCTTCTTTCGGTGGTTTCAGACTGTTGCAAGTCTGCAATGGTGCGTGACACCCGCTGAATTCGATGGAAACTTCTGACGGATAAGCCCAATTGTTGAATACTCTGTTCGAGAAACTCTAAATCGCTTTGGCTCATGGCTAAGTGTTGTTTCAATTGGGTTGGGCTTAACTGGCAATTAATCACGCCTGCACGGCTGAGTTGTTTTTCCCGCGCTAGCTGCACTCGCTTAGCAATGGATTGGCTACTTTCGCCTATTTCTTGGGTTTGCGTTAAGGTGCCTGCAGGCAGTTTAGGGACTTCTATCGTGAGATCGAATCTATCTAAAAATGGCCCTGATAAACGGGATAAGTAACGTTGAATTTGGTCAGGCGTTGCGCGAGAGTTTTCAACATCACCGCAAGGGCTAGGGTTCATCGCCGCGATGAGTTGAAAGCGACTAGAAAAGGTTACTTTAGCGGCAGCCCGCGAGATAACCACTTCACCAGACTCCATTGGCTCACGCAGGCAATCTAATACTTTGCGCGGGAATTCCGCAATTTCATCAAGAAATAAAATGCCTCTATGGGCTAAGGATATTTCCCCAGGTTTTGGCACGCTGCCTCCGCCCACTAAGGATATTGATGAACACGTATGATGTGGCGCTCGAAAAGGCCGCTCTAAAAAGGCTTGGGGTTTAATATTAAGTCCTGCAACCGAATGAATCGCAGCAACATCAATGGCCTCTTCATAGGTAAGCTTGGGCAGTAGCGGGATTATCCGATTGGCCAGCATACTTTTACCTGTACCGGGCGGACCAATAAATAGGGTGTTGTGACCACCTGCCGCTGCGATTTCCAGCCCTTGCTTAGCTTGGTATTGACCAATCACTTCGCTGAGGCAGAGTGCGTTTTCTGCTAAAGGTTCTTCAAACCATTCCAATTGCTGATCAACCAGTGGTAATTTTGCTTGGCCGTGCATAAAGGCTGCGAGGTTTTGCAAGTGAGCGACTAAGTGGGTTTGCGGGTAACCCACTAACTCTGCTTCATGGCGGTTATCTAAAGGGATGAATAATTCATGCTGTTGATTTTTAGCGGCAATAATAGCGGGCAGAATACCAATGCAGGGCCTTACTTGTCCTGACAAGGCTAGCTCACCAATAAACTCACATTGGGCTAACTGGGTATTAGGAATTTGCCCCGAGGCGGCCAAAATACCAATGGCGATAGGCAAATCATAACGGCCACCTTGCTTGGGTAAATCAGCTGGAGCCAAATTGACCGTTATTCGCTGCATGGGGAATTCAAAACCAGCGTTTATTAAGGCACTACGAACTCGCTCTCTGGCTTCTTTTACTGAGGTTTCAGGTAACCCCACTAAATTAAACGCAGGCAAACCATTACTAAGATGTACTTCGACAGTGACTTTAGGCGCTTCAACGCCACAACAGGCGCGGGTGTTTACACAGGCAATAGCCATTAACAAATCCTTTTGTTTTGTGTGCTGGAATTTAGTAACTATTTAGTTAGTTTTTAAGCTTTCTAAGTGTAGCAGCTAAAATCAACAGTGCGATTTTAGCTGCTGTTGATATTTGAGAGGCTTAAATAACTTCAAGAAAGGCTTTTAAAATAGGTTCTTGAGTGCGTTTTTCTTTGCAGCAACAACCTAATTGAAAGGGGGCGATATCTTGTGGTGATTCAAGCCGCTGTAAGCGTTCTCGCACTGGGCTATTTTCGACTACCACATCAGGACTAATACTGACGCCACAGCCCAAGGCCACCATCGAGGTTATTGCCTCTTGCCCCGAGACTTGCGCATAAATATTGGGCTTGAAGCCCATGGCTTTAAACCAATTATCAGCGCGGCGTCTGCCAGGCCCATGGTCGGGGACAATAAAAGGCAGCTGCGCCCAGTCTATGGGTTGTTGCTTAATCATGCTTTGGGCTTGGCATTTTATGGTGGGCGCATATAGATGCAGCGGCACTTGGCCGATTTCTTCAAAATGTAGGCTTGCAGGCAATGAGTCTGGCAAGGCGATAATGGCAACATCGGCGCGATTATGTTGGATCTCTGCTACTGCATTGGCCGCATCCCCCGTGTTCAAGGTAATTTCCACATGAGGGTGCTCACGTCTAAAGCGGTCAAGCAATGCAGGTAGGTGACTGTATGCGGCAGTGACTGAGCAATATAAGTTGATACGACCGTGAAGTAAGGGCTGCTCGGGGTCAATGCGGCTTTTCAAACTTAACCACTCAGCTAAGGTGTGTTCGGCAAATTGCTTAAATTCATTGCCCGCATGGGTAATGCTGACACTGCGATTGTCCCGCTCAAACAATTTACAACCCACTTCTTCTTCAAGGCGCTGCAATGCGCGGCTTAATGTTGACGGGCTCACATGGGTTTGCTGGGCTGTTTTGCCAAAATGCAGGCTGTCGCATAAGTGTAAATACAGTTTTAATGCACGAATATCCATGTTGTAGCCTTAATAAAATCAGTGTCTTGAAATCAATTTGTTCAGATATGCGGGATATATCAATAACGTTGCAAAAAGTGAAACGTAGTGTGCCGAATATATCATTTTGAGCAATCATGAGCTTACGCTATAGTGATCTCAATCACAACTTCTGGATAGTTTGGCTGCCAGAATGGAGTGTCTCAAATTTCTGAATTAAAGGTGGTATCTCAGATGGCTAACTATTTTAACTCTCTGAATTTACGTCAACAATTAGCTCAATTAGCACAATGCCGCTTTATGGATCGTACTGAGTTTAGCGACGGTTGTAGTTTTATTAAAGATTGGAATATCGTGATCTTAGGTTGTGGGGCACAAGGCCTAAACCAAGGTCTGAATATGCGTGACTCAGGCTTGAATATCTCTTTTGCATTACGTCCGCAAGCGATTGCTGAGAAACGTGCATCATGGAAGCAAGCAACTGATAACGGTTTTAAAGTAGGCACTTTCGAAGAGCTTGTTCCTGCTGCTGATTTAGTGCTTAACCTAACACCTGATAAACAGCATTCAAATGTTGTTAATGCAGTAATGCCATTGATGAAAGAAGGTGCCACATTATCTTACTCTCACGGTTTTAATATCGTTGAAGAAGGTATGCAGATTCGTTCTGATATCACTGTTGTTATGGTTGCGCCTAAGTGTCCAGGTACTGAAGTACGTGAAGAATACAAACGCGGTTTTGGTGTGCCAACACTGATTGCGGTTCACCCTGAAAATGACCCGAAAGGTGATGGCCTTGCCATTGCTAAAGCTTATGCAAGTGCAACTGGTGGCGACCGAGCGGGTGTTTTATTGTCATCATTCATTGCAGAAGTTAAGTCTGACTTAATGGGCGAGCAAACAATTCTTTGTGGCATGTTGCAAACCGGCGCCATTCTTGGTTATGAAAAAATGGTCGCTGACGGTGTTGAGCCAGGTTATGCAAGTAAGTTAATTCAGCAAGGATGGGAAACTGTCACTGAAGCACTTAAGCATGGCGGCATCACTAACATGATGGATCGTTTATCAAACCCTGCCAAAGTGAAGGCGTTTGAAGTTGCTGAAGAGTTGAAAGAAATTCTTCAACCATTATTTGAAAAGCACATGGATGACATTATTAGTGGTGAGTTCTCTCGCACTATGATGGCAGATTGGGCCAATGACGATGCAAACTTACTTCGTTGGAGAGCAGAAACCAACGAAACAGCATTCGAAAATTCACCAGTATCAGATGAACACATCGATGAGCAAACGTATTTTGACCAAGGTATCTTCTTAGTTGCCATGATCAAAGCCGGTGTAGAGCTAGCGTTCGATACCATGGTTGCAGCAGGTATTATTGAAGAGTCAGCTTATTACGAATCACTACATGAAACGCCATTGATTGCTAACACCATTGCACGCAAACGTTTATATGAAATGAACGTAGTTATTTCAGATACTGCTGAATACGGTTGTTACTTGTTTAACCATGCAGCGGTGCCGCTATTACGTGACTACGTAAAAGCAATGTCACCAGAGTTATTAGGTGCTGGTTTAGCTGCGGGTTCAAATAGCGTTGATAACAAGCGCTTAATTGAAGTGAATGAAGCGATTCGTCATACCGATGTTGAGTTTATCGGTGCAGAATTACGCGGTTACATGACTGATATGAAAGGTATTGTTGAAGCTAACTAATTTTTGTTGATTGTGTTGTGAAGTACCTGTTCAGCTACGTTTTCGGGCAGGCATCAAACTTTTGTAAAGTTAAAACTTTCATAAAGTAGAAACAATCAATCAAAAGCTTAGGGTGGTTATCACAGATTTGTGTTGACCATCATAGCTTTAGATTTTGTTGTTGTTTGCATTGTCTCGGCAGGGAAGCTGAATTTTTTTTGACAACACAATTTTATGTTGTGTTTATAAATCGCTTTATGGTACTCCTATAAAGGATGAATTATAAACAGTCTGGCAAAGTGCGAGACCTTATAGCAACATTAACAAATATTTTTTATGACATTTTTAGGATTCAGTCATTTATGTTTAACCAAGCTGCCCAGCTCATTATTGTGATTATTACCGTCGTGATTATTAAATCACCGCGGGGGTGGAGTTTGGCAAAAAGACTGAGTTAGAAAGTCAACATTTGCAAAAACCCCCGCTCCGAAAGGAACGGGGGTTTTTTAGTTTTAGGGCTGCAAATACTGGGCACATTAACAATACAGAGCGTGAGAGATGCATATGGAATCAGGGCAAAAAATGAGAGGCGCGGACGCAGTCATTAAAGTATTGGCCGCACATGGTGCAACCACAGTATTTGGTTACCCAGGTGGCGCTATTATGCCAATTTATGATGCTCTGTATGGTAGCCCTGTTACCCACCTGCTGAGTCGCCATGAGCAAGGCGCTGCATTTGCCGCTGTGGGTTATGCTAGAGCCAGCGGTAAAACGGGAGTCTGTTTTGCCACATCAGGCCCAGGTGCGACTAATTTAATCACCTCGCTTGCTGATGCATTACTGGATTCTGTGCCTTTGGTGGCGATTACAGGCCAAGTTTCAACGGCAGTGATTGGCACCGATGCTTTTCAAGAAATTGATGTTCTTGGTATGTCATTATCGTGCACCAAACACAGCTTTATGGTGACGGATATCAATGAGCTTATCCCGACGCTTTATAAAGCCTTTGAAATTGCCGCATCTGGCAGACCCGGCCCTGTGTTAGTTGATATTCCCAAAGATATCCAAATAGCTGAGCTTGAATACAAAACTCCAATACTCAGCTTTACTGAAGAACCCGCAGCTGAGCTAAGCGCGATAGATGCTGCTAAAGCTTTAATACAACAAGCTAAAAAGCCTATTTTGTATGTTGGCGGCGGGGTAGGTATGGCGGGCGCAGTTGATCATTTGCGTCAATTTATCAATGAAACGGGTATGCCTTCAGTGGCGACCTTAAAAGGTCTTGGCAGTATTGAACATGGCTGCAAAGGTTACTTAGGTATGCTCGGTATGCATGGTGGTAAAGCGGCAAACTTAGCCGTGCAAGCCTGTGATTTATTGATTGTCGTTGGCGCAAGATTTGATGATCGGGTCACCGGGCGATTAGCCACCTTTGCTCAAGATGCCAAAGTGCTGCACCTTGATATCGATATCGCAGAAATCAATAAGCTCCGCCAAGCTGATGTATCAATTTCAGCAGATTTAAGACAGGTGTTACCCGCGTTATCAATGCCGCTTTCATTAGCGCCATGGCAGCAAGAAATTGAAGATTTATATCAGCAACACCAATGGGATTATCAACATCCGGGTGAATTGATTTATGCCCCAGCAATGTTACGCCGTCTAGCAAACAAATTACCAGAAGACAGTGTTGTCAGCTGCGATGTGGGCCAACACCAAATGTGGGTGGCACAGCATATGTGGTTTCGCCGCCCTGAAGATCATTTATCCAGTGCAGGTCTTGGCACTATGGGCTTTGGTTTACCCGCGGCTATTGGCGCACAAGTGGCGCGTCCAAATGCCACAGTGGTGACGGTATCTGGTGATGGTTCATTTATGATGAACGTTCAAGAGCTCACCACAATTAAGCGCCGCAAATTGCCGGTAAAAATATTACTGATTGATAATCAAAAATTGGGCATGGTTAAGCAGTGGCAACAACTGTTTTTTGAACAACGTTATAGCGAAACCGATTTATCAGATAACCCAGACTTTGTGTTAATGGCGTCGGCTTTTGATATTCCTGGCAGAACTATTCATCACGCCGATCAAGTCGAAGCCGCACTCGATGAAATGTTAAATACCCCAGGACCTTTCATGCTACACGTAGCCATTGATGATGCGTTTAACGTGTGGCCATTGGTTCCGCCAGGGGCATGTAATAGCGACATGATGGATCAAATGGAGAAGCAAACATGATGCATTCAGTTGAATTAACCTTACACAACCAACCGGAAGTAATGGAGCGAGTGCTGAGAGTGACTCGTCATCGGGGCTTTAGCATTATCAATATGAATATGCAGCTCAACGAGGCAGGTAGCGTCACACTGCATTTTGATGTCAAAAGTGAGCGAGTGATTGAATTGCTTACCCATCAATTAAATAAACTCATTGATGTCATCGATTGCCAAGCAGTGACTGTGCCTGCCGCTATCGATGTTAATACACCAATATTCGCAGCAGCTAGTCAAAAGACGACCGCGCAAGCATAAACAATTTCATCGATATAGATTAAGGGACAGACTATGGCAGCGACACAATCAGAACTTATATGGTTTAACGGTGAAATTATGCCTTGGCAAGATGCTAAGGTACACGTGATGACACATGCAATGCATTATGGCTCTTCAGTATTTGAAGGTATTCGCATTTATGATACTCATCTAGGCCCAGCAGGGTTTAGGCTAACCGACCACGTGCAGCGTTTATTTGATTCCGCCAAAATTTATCGAATGAATGTGCCTTTTAGCTTTGATCAAGTCATGCAAGCTTGCAGTGATTCTGTGCTAAAAAATAACTTACCCAGCGCTTATATTCGTCCATTAATATTTATGGGTGATGTAGGGATGGGGATCACCCCGCCAATTGACGCACAATGTGATATGGTCGTAGCGGCTTTTTCGTGGGGCGCCTACCTTGGCGAAGAGAGCATGGATGCCGGCGTTGATGTCGCAGTGACATCATGGCAGCGCCTAGCACCTAATACCATACCGACAGGGGCAAAGGCCGGCGGTAATTATTTATCATCACAGCTAATTTCTACAGAAGCAAAGCGTAACGGTTTTGATGAAGGTATCGCATTAGATACTAACGGTTTAGTTAGTGAAGGCGCTGGGGCCAATTTGTTTATTGTCAAAAATGGCAAAATATATACCCCGCCTGCAACCGCAGCCATCTTAAAAGGCATTACCCGTGACACGATTATGGTGTTAGCCAAAGAGCTTGGATACGAAGTGATTGAAGAAGCCATGGCGCGGGAATTTTTATATGTTGCTGACGAAATTTTCATGACCGGCACCGCCGCAGAAATAGTGCCAGTAAGAAGCGTTGACCGTATTGAGGTTGGCGCAGGCAAACGTGGCCCAGTGACACAACAAATACAACAAAGTTTCTTTGGTTTATTTAACGGAGAGACAGAAGATAAGTGGGGCTGGCTAGAGCCGCTAACTCAATAGCCTTGAGCTTAATAAGCAGCCTTGAGCTAAATCAAGAGTTATGAGCTAAATAAACAGCTTCAATCCATTTAAAATAATTATAAATTAAACGACTATTACAATTTGAATCAGTTTACTTTCAATGGTTACCGCATCATGTAAATGACTCAAATAAAATGGTTAAAGCAGTATTACAAGGAAAGGATAAGACAATGCCTAAACTACGCTCAGCAACCAGTACCGAAGGCCGTAACATGGCTGGCGCACGTGCCCTTTGGCGTGCAACAGGTGTAAAAGAAACTGACTTTGGTAAGCCAATTATTGCCATCTCGAACTCGTTTACTCAGTTCGTACCAGGCCATGTGCATTTAAAAGATATGGGCCAATTGGTTGCTGGCGCAATTGAAGAAGCAGGTGGTATTGCCAAAGAATTTAACACCATCGCCGTCGATGATGGTATCGCCATGGGTCATGGCGGCATGCTTTATAGCTTGCCATCACGAGAGCTGATTGCTGACAGCGTTGAATACATGGTTAATGCCCATTGTGCAGACGCGCTAGTGTGTATTTCTAACTGCGATAAAATTACTCCTGGCATGTTGATGGCAGCGCTAAGGCTCAATATCCCAGTGATATTTGTCTCTGGCGGGCCAATGGAAGCGGGCAAAACCAAGCTTTCAGATAAAATTATCAAACTTGACTTAGTCGATGCCATGGTAGCTGGCGCTGATACCAATGTCAGTGATGAAGACAGTAAGCAGATTGAACGTAGTGCATGCCCAACATGTGGTTCTTGTTCAGGAATGTTTACCGCCAACTCTATGAACTGCTTAACAGAAGCTTTAGGTTTATCACTACCTGGTAATGGCTCGTTATTAGCGACTCATGCTGCGCGTCGTAACTTATTTTTAGAAGCAGGTACGCGCATCATGGATCTCGCCACCCGCTATTATCGTGATGACGATGCCAGTGTTTTGCCGCGCAATATTGCCTCTTTTAAAGCCTTTGAAAATGCCATGGCGCTAGATATTGCCATGGGTGGTTCATCAAATACCGTATTGCATCTTATTGCTGCAGCACAAGAAGGTGAAGTGGACTTCACTATGGCTGATATCGATAGAATGTCGCGTATGGTGCCGCACCTTTGTAAAGTCGCGCCTTCAACGCCAAAGTACCATATGGAAGATGTTCATCGTGCTGGTGGGGTGATGGGTATTCTAGGTGAGCTAGATAGAGCTGGCTTACTGCATAGTGACGTTCCCCATGTGGCAGCGGATAATGGCGGCAATTTAAAATCAGTATTGGCTAAATATGATATTGCCCAAACACAAGATGCAGCTGTACGACGCTTTTATAGTGCAGGACCTGCAGGCATTCCAACACAAACTGCCTTTAGCCAAGATTGCTATTGGGACAGTGTCGATGATGATCGTCAACAAGGCTGTATTCGTACCCGTGAAAATGCCTTTAGCCAAGAAGGCGGCCTAGCGGTACTTTCAGGCAATGTGGCTGAAAATGGCTGTATTGTCAAAACGGCCGGTGTTGATGAAGAAAACCTGACCTTTGTGGGTACAGCGCGCATTTATGAAAGCCAAGATGATGCCGTAGCAGGTATTTTAGGTGGTGAAGTGGTTGCTGGTGAAGTGGTAGTTATTCGCTACGAAGGCCCTAAAGGCGGCCCTGGTATGCAAGAAATGCTTTACCCAACCACTTACCTTAAATCTCGCGGTTTAGGTAAGGCATGTGCATTGATCACCGATGGCCGTTTCTCTGGTGGTACCTCAGGATTATCAATCGGTCATATTTCACCAGAAGCTGCTGCTGGTGGCACCATTGCACTGGTTGAAAATGGCGATACCATTGAAATCGATATTCCTTCACGTTCAATCAAATTAGCCGTTGCAGATAGTGAACTTGAGCGTCGCCGCGCTGCTATGGAAGCAAAGGGGCCACTTGCATGGAAGCCAGTATCTCGTGAGCGTTACGTATCTTTGGCACTTAAAGCTTATGCATTATTAGCCACCAGTGCCGATAAAGGTGCTGTGCGCGATCGCAGTAAATTAGAAGGTTAATCCATGCAATCCTTGGCATCAGCAACGCAACTGGAGTTAACGCCCATGCCCTTAGCTCAGCAATATTTACAGAAGATCCTATTGTCGTCTGTGTATGACGTCGCCAAAGTAACGCCGCTATCGAGCATGAAAAAGCTATCGGCACGCTTTGGCTGTGACGTGTATTTAAAACGTGAAGACATGCAGCCAGTGCATTCTTTTAAGTTGCGTGGTGCCTATAATCGTATTGCGCAGCTAACCCCTGAGCAAGCTGCTGCAGGTGTGGTATGCGCCTCTGCAGGTAATCACGCCCAAGGGGTGGCAATGTCGGCGGCAAGCGTTGGCATTAGTGCGGTGATTGTGATGCCGACGACAACCCCCGAAATTAAAATCGATGCGGTAAAGCGCTTAGGTGGCAATGTGCTGCTCCACGGTCAGGCATTTGATCAAGCCAATGATTACGCCAAAGCCTTATCTGAAACCGAAGGCCGAGTGTATATTGCCCCTTTTGATGATGAAGCGGTGATCGCAGGTCAAGGCACCATAGCTCAAGAAATGCTGCAACAGCAGCGTGATATTGATGTGGTGTTTGTGCCTGTAGGCGGCGGTGGTTTAATTGCAGGCATTGCGGCTTATTATAAAGCGGTTATGCCACAGGTTAAAATTATTGGCGTAGAGCCTGAAGATGCTGCCTGTTTAAAAGCGGCATTAGCTGCGGGCGAGCCAGTAACACTAAGTCAAGTGGGTTTATTTGCTGATGGCGTCGCGGTTAAGCGTATCGGTGAAGAGCCATTTAGAGTCGCCAAAGACTATGTTGACCATGTCATTACCGTTACCTCAGACGAAATCTGCGCCGCAGTAAAAGACATTTTTGAAGACACCCGCGCCATTGCTGAACCTGCTGGGGCGTTATCAACCGCGGGGATGAAAAAGTATCTACAGCATGTGGCCAATGATGCAGATAAGCCGTTAAAAGTGGCTTCGATTTTGTCTGGTGCTAATGTCAATTTTCATAGCTTGCGTTATGTATCTGAGCGCTGCGAGCTAGGCGAGCAAAAAGAAGCTATTTTAGCGGTTAAAGTCCCTGAGCGTCCGGGGATATTTTTACGCTTTTGTGAGCTGTTAGAGAAACGTGCCATGACTGAGTTTAATTATCGTTTCTCCAGCCGTGATAAAGCGGTGGTGTTTGCAGGTATTCGCCTGTCAAATGGCCAAGCTGAGCTTGATGATATTATCGCAAATCTAGAAAGCGATGGCTTTGAAGTACAAGATTTATCCCATGACGAAACCGCTAAGCTGCATGTGCGTTATATGGTCGGCGGTCACCCGCCTGAGCCATTGGATGAACGCTTATTCAGCTTTGAGTTTCCAGAGCATCCAGGGGCGTTATTTAAGTTTTTAACTACCCTGCAAAGCCAATGGAATATCAGTCTATTCCATTATCGTAACCACGGCGCCGCTTACGGTCGTGTGTTAGCTGGTTTTGAAGTACCTGCCAGTGACGGCGAAGCGTTTCAGCAGTTTTTAACTGAGCTTGGTTTTGTTTATCAAGAAGAAACCCAAAGCCCAGCCTATCAGCTGTTTTTAAATACAGCTCAATAATAGCAGTCCGAGCATTTTCAGCCGAGTGCTAGCATATAGCAGAGCATGACAATAAATTTCATGCAGATAGCGATTTTGTGGTTATCTGTGTGTTATTGTCACAGCAGCCTGTTAACGGCGGCCACAAACGAAATTATATTCGGTGGCATAAAAACAATTAAAAAATGTAGGTTTCATTGAGCTATTACTAACTAGACCTCGAGCCAAGGAGACTTTGATGTTATCTGTTTCGTCAAATGCTGTTTCAAAAATTAGTGCCTTTAATCCACCTCGCCGCACCCTTATGGGGCCAGGGCCTTCAGATGTCTATCCTGAAGTGCTTGCTGCGCAAGCAAAACCCACCATTGGTCATTTAGACCCTTTATTCGTCGCCATGATGGATGAGCTAAAAGCGCTGATTCAATATGCATTTCAAACTGAAAATGAAATGACCCTAGCTGTGTCTGCGCCAGGTAGCGCTGGTATGGAAACCTGTTTTGTCAACCTGGTTGAGCCAGGTGAAAAAGTCATCGTCTGTCGTAACGGGGTGTTTGGCGAACGTATGCGCCAGAATGTCGAACGCGTTGGCGCGACTGCGATTGTGGTTGATAACGAATGGGGTGAACCTGTTTCAGTATCCGCAGTTGAAGCAGCGCTGCAAGCCAACCCTGATGCCAAATTCTTAGCCTTTGTCCATGCTGAAACCTCTACTGGCGCAGTATCTGATGCTAAAAGCTTATGCGCATTAGCGCAGCAACATGATTGCTTAAGCATTGTCGATGCGGTGACATCACTGGGCGGCGTTGAGTTACGAGTGGATGATTGGGGCATTGATGCCATCTATTCAGGTAGCCAAAAGTGTTTATCATGCGTGCCTGGGATTTCGCCAGTGTCTTTTTCAGCCAAAGCGGTTGAGAAATTAAAGCAACGTAAAACACCTGTTCAAAGTTGGTTCCTCGATCAAACCTTGGTAATGGGTTATTGGGGTAGTAAAGATAGTGGCGCAAAACGCAGCTATCATCATACCGCGCCTGTAAATGCCCTTTATGCACTGCATGAGTCATTACGTATTTTGGCCAATGAAGGCTTAGAAAACGCATGGCAACGTCATGCTGATATGCATCAGTTACTGCGTGCTGGGCTTGAAAAATTAGGGCTTACTTTTGTTGTTGATGAAGCGTGCCGTTTACCACAACTCAATGCGGTGTTTATCCCAGAAGGTGTTGATGACGCCGCAGTGCGTAAACAGTTGCTGGAAAACTATAATTTAGAAATCGGTGCGGGCCTTGGGGCATTAGCGGGTAAAGCCTGGCGCATTGGTTTGATGGGCTACGGCGCTAGACGCGAAAATGTTGCCTTGTGTTTACGTGCTTTAGAAGAAGCGCTGAACTAAGCAGGCTGATGTAAATGTTATATAAAAATGGCATCCAATTGGATGCCATTTTTATTGCTTTTTAGCCATGGTGATGGCTGAAAATACCAGCGATTTTCTACTCAGCTGAGAACTTTTTCTCTAATTCATCCACTTGGGCTTGCAGTGCTTCAAGCTTTTCACGGGTTTTTAATAACACGTGTTGCTGAACTTCAAACTCTTCGCGAGAGACCACATCTAATTTCATTAATTGGTTTTGTAGAATTTGCTTTGAACGTTCTTCAAATTCACCGGCAAATTGCTTTACGCCACTAGGAAGATTATCACTCAGTTGCTTGGCAACTTCTTCAAGTTTTTTAGGATTAATCATTATCAATTCCATATTAAAATTAGCTGTTTGTTAGCTCGATTGTACCTGAGGCGGAGGCGTTTTCCAAAGCAATCACCATTGTTTGCTCCTTCATTTGTCACTTTTAGTATTACGATCGAAAATACCATAACGATCGATATTTTTAATTGCAGCTTGGCGGTTTCTGGTATGATCACGATCCTTTTATTTTCGTTATTGGTGATCTAGTTAGCATGAAGTTAAATCCTGGGCAAAATGATGCCGTTCACTATGTTTCTGGACCTTGCTTGGTTTTAGCGGGGGCGGGTAGTGGTAAAACTCGGGTAATTATTAACAAAATTGCATACTTAGTTGAAAAGTGTGGCTACAAGGCGCGCAATATTGCTGCCGTGACCTTTACCAATAAAGCCGCCCGTGAGATGAAAGAGCGTGTCTCGCAGTCAATGGGGCGTAAAGAAGCTCGCGGTTTGTGGATTTCAACCTTCCATACCTTAGGCTTAGAAATTCTTAAACGTGAATATAAAGTGGTGGGCTTAAAAGCTGGCTTCTCACTGTTTGATGACCAAGACACCTTTGCATTATTAAAAGAGCTCACAGAAGATGAGCTTGAAGAAGATAAAGACCTCATCAAAGCGCTTGCTAGCGCCATTTCAAACTGGAAAGGTGATTTAGTCGTACCTGATCAAGCGCTCAAACGTGGCGGTGACGAACAAACTCAATTATTTGCCAAGCTTTATCAGCGCTATGCCCAGCAAATGAAAGCCTACAATGCGCTGGATTTTGACGATCTGATTTTATTGCCGACGTTATTGTTGCGTCATAATGAAGAAGTAAGAACCCGCTGGCAGACCCGTATTCAATACTTGCTGGTGGATGAGTATCAAGATACTAATACTAGCCAATATGAGCTGGTGAAGCTGTTAGTTGGCGAGCGTGCGCGATTTACCGTGGTAGGTGATGACGATCAATCGATTTATTCATGGCGTGGTGCTAAACCGCAAAATTTGGTGTTACTAGGGAAAGATTTTCCGCAACTGCGCTTGATTAAGCTAGAGCAAAATTATCGCTCTAGCCAACGTATTTTACGTGCGGCCAATATCTTAATTGCTAATAACCCCCATGTGTATGAAAAAACCTTATTCAGTGAGCTAGCCTATGGTGAGCCGCTTAGGGTGCTATTTGCTGCCAATGAAGAGCAAGAAGCAGAGCGGGTGGTAGCGGAGATTATTCGTCACAAATTCGTTGGCCGTACTCAGTTTGGTGATTATGCCATCTTGTATCGGGGTAACCATCAATCGCGGTTATTAGAACGTGCATTAATGACTAACCGCATTCCTTATAAGCTTTCAGGTGGCACTTCGTTTTTTGCACGCGCAGAAATTAAAGACATTATGGCTTACCTGCGCTTGGTGGTGAATCCAGATGATGATAATGCCTTCCTAAGGGTTGTTAACCTTCCTAAACGTGGTATTGGCCCTGCAACACTGGAGCGTTTAGGCAGTTATGCCAATGAAAAGCACATCTCGTTATTTGAAGCGATTTTTCAAGCTGAGCTAAACCATCATCTGTCGCCAGCGGCAATGGGGTCGTTATATCAGTTTGGTAAATTCATAGTCGATACCGGCGAAGTAGCTAGCCGCGGTGAACCGGTAGACGCCATTAAGCAGCTTATTCGTAAAATTAACTACGAAGATTATTTGTATGAAACCAGCACCAGCGCTAAAGCAGCTGAAATGCGGATGAAGAATATTTCAGAGCTGTATAAATGGGTGACTCAAATGCTTGAAGGTGATGATTTGGACGAACCAATGACCTTACCTGAAGTCGTTACCCGTTTGACCTTGCGTGACATGATGGAACGTAACCAAGAGGATGAAGGCGGCGATCAAGTACAGCTGATGACCCTACATGCATCGAAAGGCCTCGAATACCCTTATGTGTTTATGGTGGGCACCGAAGAGCGCATCTTGCCGCATCAGTCGAGTATTGATGAAGACAATGTCGATGAAGAGCGCCGACTCGCTTATGTGGGGATCACCCGAGCACAGAAAGAGTTATGGTTTACTATGTGTCGAGAACGGCGCCAGTTTGGTGAAACCATGCGCTGTGAGCCAAGCCGTTTTTTGATGGAACTGCCTCAAGATGACTTGATTTGGGAAAACCGTAAACCAAAGCAAACTGAGCAAGAAAGGCTGCAAACCGGTAAAAGCAATATCGCTAACTTGCGAGATATGTTTAAGAAGTAAGCTTAGCTAACTGACACTCCGCTCCTTGTTGGGTGTCAGCTATTTTCTCTAACTGCGTTTTTATACAGATGTCGTTAGCAGAGAATAAGCGCCCTTGACCTTGGTAGTACCCCAGCTGTCGTAACGCTGTGAGTTGTTCGTCAGTATTAACTCCATCAGCAAACATTTCAAACCCTAAGGTCGATGCAATGAGGCAATATGCTTTAGCCAATTGCAATTGTTTGCTATTCAGTAAATGTTGGCTTGCATCAGCATCCAGTTTAAGGGCTTTTATTGGCAAAAAGCTGAGGCTGCTTAACGAACTATAACCTGTGCCATAACCATTAATGCCGATATTAACCTCAAGCTCAGTTAAAGTATCAAAGGCCGTGATATGGTTTTTTCGGTCTTTAACGAAGGCTTTTTCATGGAAAAACACCCATAAATGGCTTGGACTGATTTGGCTATTTTTGATGGTGTTTTTTAAGCTTCGTAAGTCGTATTTCAACTTAATATGCTTGCTTGATAGTGACATGTGAATTTGTGGCGCGTGGCCCAGGGTGTCAGTTAACGCCTTATAGCCACTATCGATATATTTAAATATATAGTCATCAAAAATGGTGATAGTTTGGGTTTTACTCGCCAATGACTGCAGTTGTTGGTGACTGATACTACCATGTGTAGCGTGTTGCCAAGAGGCTATGGGCTCATAAGCCAAAATGCTCAGGCCATCAAAATCGACCACGGGGATTAAATTAACATTTATATGGTGATTTTCTAATGCCTGCTGGAAGTCCTGCTCTAATTCCACTCTTTGATTAAAGTGTTGCTCAATGTGCTGATCAAACACCACATAACAACCTTTACCTTTGGCTTTTGCCTGATACATAGCAGTGTCAGCATGACGTAAAATAGACTCGCTGTCATAGGAGGTGTTCTTTGCGCTATAAGCCACGCCAATACTAGCGCCGGAGATTACCTGTTGGCTGGTTAATGTAAACGGCTGAGCGATGGCTTTAAGTATGCGTTCACTGACATCTTCAGCATCTTGTTTACGATGAATTGAGTCTAGCAGTATCACAAATTCATCACCGCCTAAACGTGCAAGGGTATCGTTATCACGGATACACGCTTTTAATCTTTTTGAGGTTTCAATTAAAAATCGATCCCCTTCTAAATGACCTAAAGTATCGTTAATTTGTTTAAAGCCATCTAAGTCGATAAACAATAATGCACATTGTTCATTTTTATTACGCCTAAGATGTTTAATGGTTTGGGATAAGCGCTCCATAAAGAAGCTACGATTGGGTAAGCCGGTTAAATTATCATGTTTGGCATCAAAGACTAATTGGGCTTCGATCTTTTTACGCTGCATAATTTGTCGCTGCAAATTGTCATTCATTTCAGCGATAGCATGGGTGCGCTTTTGGACTTTGTCTTCTAATAATTCATGACTTCTTTTTAGCTGCTCTGCGGCTAATTTCTTTTCTATGGCATTGGCAATGTGTTGTGACACAAAGGTCAGTAACTCAAGATCTTTAACCGCAAAAGAGTCGTTATTGCTTAAGCTGTATATCGTTAACCCACCGGTGACTTCACCGTGGATGAATAATGGAATACCAATCCATTGCACCATTGCGTGAGTGTGGTTTAAGTCTGGATTATGGCCGTAGATGTCACCGGCTTTAATTAATGCTTGAATATCTTGCTGGCGCAGCAGTAGCGGCTTTTTATGCTTAAGAATATATTCTGTTAGTCCATCTTGCATTGGACGAGGCTTAGGCGGCTCTGAAGCCATCTTAGAGACATAAAAGGGGAAAGAAAGCGTATTGCTTGCTTTATTAACTAAAGAGATAAAACAATTTTCTGCAGGAATAAGTTGGCTGATGATTTTGTGGATCTGTGGATAGAATACAGATTGGCTAACATCAGAGGTCGACAGATCTGCAATTTGAAACAGTGCTGATTGCAACTTTTCAGCTTTTACGCGCTCTTGTACCTCTTGTTTTACTTTTTCGTAGGCATCACTGAGCTCTTTAGTTCGCTGCACAATGGCAATTTCGAGCTCTTCATTATGACGCAAACGTTCCATTACCCCAGAGATATGGTGGCAAATAAAGCCCATTAATTCTAATTCTAATTCACCATATATGATGTCATCACTGTAGCTTTGAACAACTAATACGCCAGTGACCTTATCATTATGCTTAATTGGTACCCCTAACCATTGCAGGCAGGCTGAACCTAAGTCATCTATTTCGCCTGCTTTTACAAGTGACTCAAAACCTTGATCATCACACAATAATGGCTCGCCAGTTCTCAGTACGTAGCCAGTAATCCCCCGTTTGAGCAGCGCTGATATTTCTTCATCGGGATAAAGCTCACTTGGATGGGGATCTTTTTCATCGGCAAAAAAAGGCAAGCTAATAATACTGCTGTCGGTATCGAGTTCAGCAATAAAGAAGTTGTCAGCGTGGATAAGTTTTTGCAGGTGAGAGTGAACGCCATGATAAAAAGCATCAAGGGAGATGGCGTTAGTGGCAATGTTGGAAATTTCCAGTAATGCATTTTGGATTACTTCAGCACGTTTGTATTTGCTTAGCAAACGCCTTAGTCGTGACACTCTTCTTTTGAGGTGCTCAACATTATCTGAACTAAATATGGGGAAGGTTCCCTTTTCCATAGCACGCCCTTAATTCCTTTAAGACTTTTTACTGACGTTTCAGTATATGAAACTTAACCAATAATGTGAACCAACATGAGTTTATAATTAAAAATGCTCAAAAATATCCCAATTCAGTCAAAACATGAGCAAACAGAAAAAAAATTAAAAACAAAGGTAGACGTGAAGCTGATTTATCCCTATTATGTGCGTCGCTAACCAAGGCGAGCGCCCATAGCTCAGCTGGATAGAGCGTACCCCTCCGGAGGGTAAGGCCGAAGGTTCGAATCCTTCTGGGCGCACCATTCGGTACAGTAGCTTGTTAGCAAAATTGAAAGGTCAGTGGTGATTGTAGCTCAGTTGGTAGAGCCCCGGATTGTGATTCCGGTTGTCGTGGGTTCGAGCCCCATCAGTCACCCC
>NZ_JAUORL010000041.1:0-32929 GCF_030548015.1 Shewanella sp. 4_MG-2023 | reverse complement strand
ATGGTGCCCGAACCCGGAATCGAACCAGGGACACGAGGATTTTCAATCCTCTGCTCTACCGACTGAGCTATTCGGGCAACTAACTAAGCGTTAGTTTACTACTTCAAACTGGGTGCTAACTTAATCGTTAGAGCCTGTGTCGTTTGGAGTGCGCACATAGTATAGCGATGGTTTTAATCCTGCAAGTGCTTTTTTAAATGATTTTAATCGTTCGGCTAGTAAATGGCCAAACTGAGCGATTTTTTGCCTTTAATCGGTTTTTAATTCTATTAATTCAGTTTAACTCCAGTTTATTGGCTGAAAACACGGCTATTAAAGCCCAATTACGGTGATTTTTAGCAGCTTTAATCGATTTATCAAATTTAAAGCTTACTTGAATACGACTGGCTGGGTTTAGTCAGGACTCAATTAGTCTAATAGTTCTATTTTATCGAATGGTTTTGCCTATTTTTAGCGATATTCTTTTTGTTTTGTGTCGATATAATCATTCACATAGATTTTGACAAGGACAGCTTGATGTTAGCAAATACAAAAAATGGCTATGGTTTAGTGAGTATTAGTCTCCATTGGTTAAGTGCATTAACCGTTATTGGCTTATTCGGCTTAGGTTTTTGGATGGTTGATCTCACTTATTACAGTAGTTGGTATAAAACCGCGCCGGATATTCACAAAAGTGTTGGCATTTTATTGTTACTGGCAACGCTAGTGCGATTAGTGTGGCGCTTAGGCTCTGCGAAACCTCATGCAAAGAATAATCACAAGGCTTGGGAGCAAACGGCGGCTAAGTGGGCTCATGGAATGCTTTATCTATTAATGTTGGCCATTATGGCGACAGGCTTTTTAATTTCAACGGCTGATGGCCGCGGAATTTGGGTATTTGATTGGTTTGAAGTGCCGTCACTGGGCAGCTTTATTAACAACCAAGCTGATATTGCTGGCTTAGTTCATCAATATGCAGCCTATACATTAATAGCCCTAGTGATTATTCATGCTGCAGGCGCGGTAAAACACCAATTGATTGATAAGGATGGCACTTTATCAAGAATGATAAAACCTGCCACAAAATAGTTTTAACACCTACAGCACTTGAATCGAGCCTGTAACTCGACGAGCTGAGAACGCTAATTATTAGCTAGCAACACTTATTAGTACTTGAACATATCAATAATATTGAATTTATAATAAAGGGAATGACCAATGAAAAAGCAACTTTTAGCCACAGTATTATCTAGCGTTATCGGCGCTGCAATGTTACTACCATCAGTCGCTAATGCGGCCGATTATAAGATAGATACTCAAGGTGCCCACGCATCAATTCAATTTAAAGTAAATCATTTAGGCTATAGCTTTGTAGCTGGTCGTTTTAATGATTTCAGTGGTGATTTTAGTTACGATGCGGCAAAAATTGCTGACACTAATTTGAATGTCACCATCAATACAACGAGTGTTGACTCAAACCATGCCGAGCGTGATAAACATTTACGCAGTGCTGACTTTTTAAATACTGGCGCGTTTCCTCAGGCGCAGTACACCTCGACTAGTGTTGAAGACCAAGGCAATGGCAAGATATTGGTTAACGGTAATTTGACCTTAAATGGGGTGACTAAGCCTGTGGCTATTGCCGCTGAATTTGTTGGTGAAGGCCAAGATCCTTGGGGTGGTTATCGTGCTGGCTTTATTGGTACCACAGAATTTGCCATGAAAGACTTCGGTTTTAAAATGGATTTAGGCCCAGCGTCTGCCAATGTTAGCCTAGATTTGGTTATTGAAGGGATTAAGCAATAACGATTTGCCATAACATCTTGCAAGAAGGTTTACTAAAAACAACAAAGCCGTCAATGATATTAGTCATTGGCGGCTTTTTATGATGATTATTGTGCCGCTTTTAGAATAATACTGCCAAAAACATCAGCGTGTTTATAGCCGCGATTCATGTCGCCATTTAACGGCTTTATCGGGTGGGAGCCAATAAAGTTCTCTCTTTGTTTGGAGCCATCATTATCACAATAGGCCAGCATAAAACCCATTTGTTTGTTGGCTTGTAAGCTAACGGCTGCAACCTGCTGCTTATCAAAAGCGCTTAAGCTGTCATTGTAACTGTCAGGGAATACCGTTATCGCCATTTCCCAATAGATTTTTTGAGGGTTAACAGGGTCTCTCGACCATGCTGTGGTGATATGCTCATTAAAGGTGGCGGCCTTTTTTTGCGTGGTAAAATCAGCCACTTGTTTATCTAATGCCACATGATAGGCAAAAGCATTATGGCTATATTGATGCTCGCCACCTGAGCCATCTTCATCAATAAACACCTCTACGGTGTCATCATCCCAATACCGCACTGTGGGATCTGCGCTTTGATCAAATAGCACATCATCAATCACTTCAGTCAGTAGATAGAGCTTATTTTCACGCCAAAGCAGTTTATATTGGCCACTAAAATCATCGGCTGTTATTGCATCGCCGATGATCATTTGATCAATAGGTTGCCACTTAGCTTGTTGCCAATCAGATTCATCAGCAATGCCATCAAGGGTAATGGCTTTGTTAGCGTAGTTAACTTCAATAGGGGCATGCACATATTCGGCAGATGTTTTGTTTGTGCTTGGAGCCGTATCAGCATTTGCCATTGAAGCAATTGCGGTGCAATTTAATGCCAACAGGCAGGGCAGTATTAGGCCTTTAAGTGAGGCGTTGGCCTTATGTTTATGGCTCGCTTTATTAGTTGGTTTTTCAGTGCAGTCCATTGTCCAGTAAACTCCTAATGTTTAAGTCTTAAAGTCAGTATCTTATAGAATCATTTATTATTGGGCATATTCACACGCTTTGACATTAGTCGAAAGCGTTATCTTAATCAGTAGCTAGGATACTGATTTTTCAACTTGCGTTATTCAGCCAGCAACACGCTGATGCTATAGCTTGTATTAGTGCTGATAGCTAAAATATGCTCACCTGCAGCATTAGTCTGTAAGCTTTTACCGTTAACTAAAACCTGCTGGGATATGATGTCTGCTCGCCTTTGTATTGATACATCCACAGTTGCGCCGCGAAAACGCCTGCTTACCTTTAGGCTAGGCCAGTGCTTTGGTAGTTGTGGTTTGATTTTTAAGCCGTCGCTGCAGCCTTTTAGGCCACAAAGTTGCTCGATGATAATTCGGTAAATCCAAGCGACGGTTCCAGTATTAAATAACTGGCTCGATTTACCCGCATCATCAGGATATTGAAAATAAGCCCCGCGGTAATAGTTGGGAATAAACACGGGTAATTGACCTCGGGTGAGCTCATTTTGCACATCTTCAGCAGTTATCATGGTTTGTAATAGTTCAAATGCTTGCTCTGTTTCGCCTTGTTCAAATAGGGCGTATATATAAAATGCCCCAGCATGATTATAAACTGAACCATTTTCAGCGGTGCCAGGAAACTTTTGGGTTAATCTGCCCACTTGCTCATCCATTTGGGTATAAGCGGGAGCTAGCATCATCATCCCAAAAGGTGTTTGTAATTGCTGCTGGATTTGCGGCTGCATCAGTGACCAGCGCTGATCATTAACCGCGCCAGATAACATGGCAAAAGTTTGCGGGTTAAGATAAATGCGGCCTTGATGATTATCGCTTACACCAAAACAGTGACCTGCATCGGTAATACCGCGGGCAAACCATTCACCATCCCAGCAATGCTCAATTACGGCATCATTTAATTCAGCAGCAAGTTGGCTGAATTTTGATGCTTTATTGTCACAGTCCATTTGCTGGCAGACTTTTGCCCACAGTGTCATGCTGTAAGCACTTGCTAACGTCAACCAGCTTGAAACACCCAAGCCTTTATAGCCCACCATGTTCATCGGATCGCACCAATCGCCTTGGTTGATAAAGTTAAGGCCGCGGTTATCACGTTGAGAGTATAAGAACTCCAGCGCTAAACAAACGTGTTCCATCACTGAACGGTTTTCTTCACTGTCAGCAAAACCAATGGTTTGATTTAAGAAATCAAAGTCGGCGGTTTCATTTAAGTAAGCCTCAATACAAATCACTAGCCAGACACAATGATCCGTGTGGGGGATTTGATTGATGTATTTAAGCTCAGATTCAGGGTGCAATAAAATGCCATCCGGCATTTCACCATTGCGATGTTGCTGGGCGAGGGCGACTTCGAAGGCGGCTTTGGCCTTGTTAGGGTTGATATAAATCATCCCCATAGCGTCTTGAAGGTAGTTTCTGGTTTGTGGATCGGTGCTTAATCGATTGACATCGCCATGGTAAAAAACCTGTCTAGGTAGCCAATGATTGATGAAGTTATCAAGCTTAGGGGTTGAGGATAAAAGGCTTAAACAGCCATTTTCTCTACTGAGATACGCTTTGTATTTATTTTGAGCTTGAGTAAATTGTGCTGTTGAACTCAAATAGCGCTGTTTTAACTCACTGGCTTCGTGAGCATCTTTTACCGGCGCAAAAACAAACTTTAATGCCACTGCTGGCTTGATGTTATTGCTAGCGTCATCATAAGCGGCAAGCTTACGATTAAATTGCATTATCGCTGCAGGGGTTTGGTAATGAGCAGGCATGTTTTCTAGACGGTTATTACTGATAGCCGTTGGGTTATGTAAACCGCCTTCGCCTTCAAAAACACTTTGACGGGTTTCGTAACTATCAGGGGTTGTGTCAGTTAGAAATACCGTGGTGTCTTTAAAGTCTTGTTGAACAAAGTATTGATCAACTTTTTGATAGGGGGTGATTGAGTGACATAAAATTGCATTAAGTGAACGATCAAATTTTGCTGATTGATTCATCCACGACATATAGCCCACAGGAAAGTAGCTATAAACGCTGATATCTCGCGCCGTTTGACTTAGGTTATCAATGGATAATTGCCATAGCTCTGCGGTATCTTCAGTGGCTAAGGTTAAGCTTAGTTTGCAGTGTAGGTTGAGGTGCTTAACTTGCCAACTGACTTGATGCTGGCTAACGATAAACTCAAATGATGCCAATGATTGCCTTACTGGCTCATAGGGCAATGAGAATAGTTCGTTAGTGAGGTTATCTTTTATATAAAAAAATCGCCCAGGATGATGGCTAAAGTAGGCGTGTTCTGGCTGCATAAAGGTTTTGGCTTCTAATGCAGGCCCATGGGCATATTTAGCAGGTTCTGGCTGCATAAATTGCGCAGTCGCAAAACCCCGACAATTCATTTGAATCATCATGTTTTTATTCCATAAAAAACCACAGGCTTTTGGCATAGTGGTTGGACTATGCAAGCTAACGTTGCCATTTTTTTGATGGTAAGTAATCACTATTTAAATTCCTCAACTACTCGCTTGCAGGCTCTGATTTATCAATAGCTTGATAAAGCGACTGGTTAATTTGGCGCATTTTTTGTTCATCTAAGCTGTAGTGTTTAACAACCCAAACCGCTAATAAGGCAAAGCCTGCAGGGATGATGGTATTGAGCAGTAAAATCCCCATTAACGAGTCGGGTGATTGCTGCTGATTTGCCACATAACCCATGGATGACAGCATCCAACCGATCATCGCGCCTGCAAAAGCGCCGCCTAATTTTTGCGAAAAGGCTGCTGCTGAAAAAATCATCGCGGTGGCGCGGCGGCCATTTTTATATTGTGAGTAATCAGCAGTATCGGCATACATAGAAAATACCAACGGCGATTTAGGCCCTAAGCAAAATCCAATTAAGGCCTGCATAATAAACATCAAGGTAAGGTTGTGAGCTGGAATAAAGTAAAAGCCAGCCGAAAGTATGGCAACAATGGTCATTAAACCAATAAGCAGTGGGCGTTTATCAAAGTATTTGGTTAACAGTGGGGTTGAGGCGGCGCCTAGGGCAAGTGAGATCATATAAACCGCAGTAAAGGTGCCTATAAGATCTTCTCGGTTTACATAGTATTTAAAGTAAAAGGTGCCGGTACTGGCGCGTAAAGTAATGGTAAACATGATGATTAACGCTAAAGAGAATAAAATTAGCCATGGCTTGTTGTTGGTTAAATCGATGATGTCTTGTTTGATTGAGGTTTGTTGATTAGTTGGTGGCGCTATGCGCTCTTTAGTTGCAAAAAAAGTAAGGCAAAACAGCACCGCTGAAATAAGTCCATAACAGGCCATGGTCAGTTGCCAGCCTAATGCCTCATTACCCGCGCCAAGATAAGTAACTAATTCAGGCGTCATATAAGCAACTAAAGTACCGCCAGAAAAAGCACCGATAAATCTAAAACTGGTTAATGTGGTTCTTTCCTGACTATTACTGGTGACCACACCTAATAGCGCGCCGTAGGGCACGTTAATAAAGGTGTACGCCAGCATCATGAAAATGTAAGTGCCATAAGCCCAAATCAATTTACCATCATCACCTAAATCGGGCACTGTGAAGGTGAGTACACCAGCTGCAGCAATGGGAATAATGCCTAATATGAGGTAAGGGCGAAATTTGCCAAAGCGGGTGTTAGTTCTATCTGCGAGGGCGCCCATTAATGGGTCTGATACCGCATCGATTATGCGAGTCACTAACATCATGGTGCCAACAGCTGCAGCTGATATACCAAATACATCGGTGTAGAAAATAAATAAGAACACATCAAAAACACGCCAATAAAAGTTAGATGCCACATCCCCAAGGGCGTAACCAACTTTCTCTTTAAAGGATAACTTATCGAATGTGACCGATGTGTTTTTTACGCTGGTTGCTGATTGTTCCATAATCGTTTTTATACCTTGATTGTTGCAATCTAACTTGAAGGTATTACTTACAACTAACCCACTATTCACTTGTATTTACAACATCTTCGCTGGGTTGATACCTGATAAAGTGTAAGGCTTTAATATTTAGCACGCCTAAGTCACGCCTAAGTGTAAGCGCTTACATTGTGATTTTAATGTAAATTATTAATCATTTTTTGACCAGTATTAATTTAAATAAACTGAATATGATTTTTTGAAAAGAGGCGGGTAGAAGCGTTTTATTGATCTGGGATAAAGAGGCTAAGGTATTCAGCCCTTTTCCATCAAAGGGCTGAATAACATTTACTAAATAATTCTTATTGGATAATTGTTACTGGGTAACTGTTATTGAATAAGAAGCGACTCACTATTTAAGCATCTCGTTTACTCGTATAACCTGAGCGCGGTAACCCGTTGCGAACATATCGTGACTATTGATATTAATGCGCACAGCGGGTTTGGTTTCACCATAGCGATGCTCAACTAAAATAGATTTAACTTTACCTGTGGTGTCATCCATTTTTAAGTTGCCATAACCGCCACCTAAACCAAATAAACCAGCTGAGGCAAAGTAGCTCATCATGCTGTCTTTATCTTGCTGATATTTAACGATAGATGTTACTGGCGAGTAGCCTTGATAACCCAACTCGTCTTTACCGTATTGCCATACTTGGGTAACGGTTTTATTGGCCTCATCAATTTTGTATTCAACCGCGCGGGAATATTTTTCACTGGCAAACATCGGCTGACCAAGGTGTCTACCATCGCCATTATCAAATACGGTTAAAGTGCCCTTTTCAGGAACAAGATAAGCGGTATGGGACGTGTATGAGAAGTCAAAATCACTGCCTCGGCAACGACCCTTTTCATTACAGCTAAGTTTGTTACCTGTAGCATCAACTGGCGAGAGTAGCTTATCTTGGAACTTGTCACTCCAGCCTTTTTCAGGGCCTAATATCCATTTAACTTGTTTATCGCGGCCAATTTTGATTACCGCAGATTGATGACGTGAGCTAATAATGATGCTGTCATCTTTAGGGTCATAATCAATAGAGTTTACATGGACCCAGTTACGGCCTGTTTCTACTCCGTGAATATCACCATAAGGGGCATTCTTTAAATCGTCTAAGGTGGTTTGATGGCCAGCTTGATCAATATTGATATTTAAACAAACTGCACCGGCATCAAGGGATAATAATGCCGCATCACGCAGTGGGTCTAAAATAGTGTTTAAATCCCAGTAATCCACTAACTTACCTGTGTTATCAACCTCAATGATTTGATCGCGTATGGTGTTGACTAACATGCCATCAGCGCGGCGATAATCTTTGGCGGCGGCGCGAATAAAGATATTGCCGTTGGCAGCTTCAATCCCTTCGTGTGATGCATCGATAAAATTTCCCGGTAAATTGTGCTCTGAAATCATTCTTCCCATTAATGACATTTTTTTCCAGCCTTGGCCCTGTACCCACACCATGTTGCCGTCTTTAGTGACGTTCATGCCCATGGCGTAACCTGCGCTGTCATAATTTTTTGAGTTATGGGTGGTGTAAGGATTCAGATACCAACGAATATCACCGGCGGTATCGATAATGAAAAATCCTGGTTTCCCATCCCAAGAAAACGCCCCAGGTGCATCAGGGTTATTGTGGGATAACTGACCCGACTTTCCGTCTGGATTGGTCCAGTTTACAAAATAAAGGCGGTCTTTAAAGTCAGCGTCAACATGTTCTACTTCGACGATGGGCGCTTTAGCCCACTGGCTTTCTGAAAAGCCCATATCAATGTCTGGGGTTAGCATTTGATACTCGTGGCTGCGCTGCTTGCCGTTTTCAGTCCATTTAATTGTAAAGGTGTTCATAAAGGCAGGGTAGAGACCAAAAATTGGCACTCCACCTTCATCCATTACCCGCATATCATCAACTTGATAGTTTATGCTGACACCAGTTTCACCTTTGGCATGTATGGTGACATCCACATTGGAAATTTTATGGCCATTAAGAGTCACTAAAGCCGTTAGTGGGGCATTTTCATAGGGATTATGAATGATATAACCCAATGGCGCATCTGCCACTGGCATTGGCTTCATCCCCATGGGGTCTGCATTAACATTATTGATTGAATAAAGCAGTGACAAGGTCAATGCTGTATAAAGTATTGGCTTTAGCATGGGCACACTCTGAAATTAGTTATAGCGGCAGTATACCTTGGCATAATCGATAATAATGCAGTGTAACTAACAGAAAGTGTTATAATTTTTTACTTTTGATTAATAGCTCACGAAATAAGATTTTTAACTAAATTTAGGGAACTTTTGTGAATAGGCTGTGGAGTAACAACTATTTAAAAGCTATGGGGAAGTTAATTACAATTGTCTCAAAAGTGATTGGTAATTGATGCGAATAAAAAAGCCTACTTTATATCAACAAGCCGTTAGCGGTTTTAAAGTAGGCTCTTAAGCTATTCAGCTAGCTAAGGGGTTAGCTATTTAGTTACTCGTCTTCACTTGGAGGTACATAACCTTCAACGGCAACATCTTTGCCTTCAAATAAAAAGCTAACCATATTCTCTTCAAGTAGTTTACGGTCATCAACATTCATCATGTTAAGTTTGTTTTCATTGATTAGCATGGTTTGTTTTTTCTGCCAAAGTGCCCACGCTTCTTTACTGATTGAATCAAAGATACGCTTGCCTAGATCGCCAGGGTAAAGTTGAAAATCTAAACCTGGAGCTTCTTTCTTTAAATATACGCAATTAACATTACGAGCCATGATTATTCCTTAAAGGGATTCCTTGACGGGATCTACTGCTAAAAGAGCGGCTAAGTTAGATAAAATCCGCTCAGTTGCTGCGGCTAATCCAACTTTCGCGGGATGATGTATGTTATACCAGAGTGTCTGATTTTGTTCCATTACACTTGAGTCAATTTGAGGCGATTGTTGATTTTCGCCGAGATTAACTAAGATAGGCTGAATATCTAAATGAAAATGACTAAAAGTATGTCTAAATCCTGCAAGCCATTGTGATTGTTCATTATTGTTGTTTTTTGCTGCGGCATATTCATTGCTGCTGTGATTAAACCCATTAGCACTGATATGTGCAAGCAGCGCCGCCTCAGTATCAAATTGAGGAAAACACCATAAGCCGCCCCAAATGCCTGCTGGTGGTCTTTTATTGAGAATGACTTCACCATCTTTATGCAGTACTAGCATCCATGCAGATTTTACAGGAATGGTTTTTTTAGGCTTTTTACCGGGGAATTCTGTCTGTCGGCCAGCAAGTTGCGCTTTACAATCAATTGCAACAGGGCATTGAGCACAATTGGGTTTACTGCGAGTGCAAACCGCAGAGCCAATATCCATCATGGCTTGGTTAAATTTAACCACATCTTTTTGCGGGGTTAACTTATCCGTTAAGTGCCATAATTGTTGTTCAACTGCTTTTTGACCTGGCCAACCTTCAATTGCGCCGTGACGGGCAAGTACCCGTTTAACGTTACCATCTAATATTGAATGACGCTGACCAAGGGACAATGACAAAATGGCCCCAGCAGTCGAGCGGCCAATACCCGGTAAGGCTATGACTTCATCTAGCGCTTCAGGAAACTTGCCTGCATGTTGCTCACAAACTGTTTTAGCCGCTTTATGCAGATTACGGGCGCGGGCATAATAGCCTAACCCCGTCCAATGATGCAGTACATCATCTTCGCTGGCATTGGCAAGGGCTTTAATGTCGGGAAAGCTTTGCATGAATTTTTCATAGTAGGGGATAACAGTGGCAACTTGAGTTTGTTGCAGCATGATCTCTGAAATCCACACTCTATATGGGGTTTTATTGATTTGCCACGGTAAGGTCTTGCGTCCGTGTAAATCGTACCAAGCGGTGATCCGCTCAGAAAAGGAGTTAACTTTTTTCATCAGCGCAGTGTATATGGAGAATATTCTATAAACAAGGGAGCCTGTTAACTGATAAATACTTTAGTCATGGTGATTTTAAGATATACTTAGCCACTATTATTGGAACAAAGATGAAACTTTGAATAGTCGGCAATTTAAACGCTATTCAAATGATGAGGCATACATGAGCGACGTTACCACCGCTGAATTTAACGAAGATGGCAAATATATTCGTAAAATCAGAAGTTTTGTATTAAGAGAAGGCCGTTTAACCAAAGGCCAAGCAAACGCAATTGAAGCACATTGGCCTGCAATGGGTTTAGATTACACACCAGAAGCGATTAATTTAGCTGAAGTGTTTAAGCGTGATGCTGATACCGTATTAGAAATTGGTTTTGGTATGGGTGCATCTTTAGTTGAAATGGCTAAAGCGGCTCCTGAGTTAAACTACATTGGTATCGAAGTACATAAACCAGGTGTTGGCGCATGTTTAGTTGATGCCGGTGAAGCTGAAATTACTAATTTACGTGTTTATCATCATGACGCGATGGAAGTGCTTGAAAACAGCATTGCTGATGGCTCACTTGCCCGAGTACAATTATTTTTCCCAGATCCTTGGCACAAAAAACGTCATCACAAACGCCGTATTGTGCAAGCTGAATTTGCGCAATTAATTCGTCGTAAGCTTAAGATTGGCGGTGTTTTCCATATGGCAACAGATTGGGAAAACTACAGCGAGCACATGTTAGAAGTGATGTCTGTGGCTGAAGGTTATAAAAACCAATCAGCAACCAATACTGTAGTTGAACGTCCAGATCATCGCCCGCTAACTAAGTTCGAAGCCCGCGGCCATCGTTTAGGTCATGGCGTTTGGGACATAATGTTCGAACGTATTGCATAATTATAATAAAATATTGTTAAAATAAGCTATTTAATCAACTAACTAGGAAATAACCATGGCTAAGACCCGAACTCGCCGTTTACGTAAGAAACTACGCGTTGATGAATTCCAAGAATTTGGTTTTGATATCAACTGGACTTTTGATGAGTCAATTTCTGAAGCAGATATTGATAAAGCTGTTGATGAGTTCATTGAACAAGTCATTGAACCTCGTAAGCTAGGTTTCCATGGCGGCGGTCATAAAATGTGGGAAGGCATTATTGCAACACAAGAGATCGGTAAATGTACCGAAGAAGATGTTGCTGCTGTTAAAGCCTTCTGGGAAGCGAAAAAAGTGCCACAACTTGAAGTTAGTGCACTGTACGACATCTGGTGGGGCTAATATAGCTAATGCCTGAGCAAATATTGCTTGATGAAGTGGTCGACAAGGTTCGGCCACTTATTGGTTTAGGGAAAGTCGCAGATTATATTCCAGCATTGGCTGACGTAGATCCAAACAAAATAGCAATAGCAGTCACTGGCGCAGATGGTCACACCATTGGCGCTGGGGATTATCTTGAGCCGTTTTCCATTCAATCTATCTCCAAAGTATTCAGCCTTACTTTAGCGCTAAGTTTGTACTCCGAAGATGAACTTTGGAGCAGGGTAGGTAAAGAGCCTTCAGGTCAGTCGTTTAACTCATTGGTTCAAGTTGAGCTTGAACGAGGCATTCCAAGAAATCCATTTATTAATGCTGGTGCATAGTGATAGCAGATTTAATTCAAGCGCGCCTTGGTGCACCTAAGCATCACTTGCTTGAAGTGGTTAGAAACCTGAGCGAAAACCCTCACATACTTTTTGATAAAGTTGTGGCTAATTCAGAATTTCAGTTTAGTGCCCGTAATGCCTCTATTGCCTATTTAATGAAGTCATTTGGTAATTTTAACGGCGATGTTGATACAGTATTAAAGAGCTATTTTCATTACTGCTCATTAAAAATGAATTGCGCTGACTTATCAAAAGCGATGTTTTATCTCGCCAATCGCGGTAAAAGCCTAGCAGGGGATCAAATCGTTACCCCAGTACAAACCAGACAGCTAAATGCACTGCTTGCTACCTCTGGTTTATATGATGGCGCAGGTGAGTTTGCTTATCGGGTTGGTATGCCAGGTAAAAGTGGTGTTGGCGGCGGCATTATTGCGGTGATCCCTGGGGACATGTCTATTTGCGTATGGTCGCCTGAACTTGATCAAAATGGCAACTCACTGGCAGGCACTCGCATGCTTGAACATTTATCACAATCATTAGGTCGCTCAATTTTTTAAACTCGCTTATGTTGCTGGGCAAGTTTTTTATGCCCATTTTCAAATGTTAAGCTTGAAATCATCCATTGTCTTTTTAGTATCCTCATCCACGAGTTTGAAAATCATCTATTCTTAAATCTACCCATATAATAGCGATGATGAAAATTACCAACATTTGGCTTATTTCACACATAGTTAATATAAATCCAAATCTAAAAGCTAAACCTATTAGTTATTATCTGCTTTAAGTTATTGATAAAAAGCTTATTTATGTTTTTGGCACAGCCTGTGCAATAACTTGGTATCAGTCTAATTAACATTGAAACTAGATATCAAAACGTTGGCAGTAGCTTAGTGAGCAGTTTAGCCACTCGCCCCATTGATTATCTACATAACGATTAACAGCAAGGATAGAGCTAATGAATACCCAAGGTTTATTTAAAAGTATTGCACTAACTGGTTTGATTTTTACCGCAGGGGCTATGACGCCTGCGGTGGCCAAAATGTCCCTTGAAGATAATCAATGCAACGTGACCTTAAACTATGATGTTACCGTTGAGCCACAAAAATTATCCTTTAGCGAAAAAGGCGCTGAGGTTTACCGAGTCGAACTTGGAAAGTTATATATTGATGGCAACCAAGTTGCACTAAATGATAAGCAAGCAGCTTTGTTAGCTGATTATTCGGAGCAAGTATCTAAACAGATCCCAGAGGTAATTGATTTAGTTGATGATGCTGTTATTTTGGCAACAGATGCAGTGAGCATGGCATTAACCCCTATTTTTGGCGATGCCACCGCGGCTAAATTGGATGAGCTTTTAGCTGGAATTCAAAGCCGTGTTGACCAAGCAGCATATCAACAAGGGGATAAGTTTTATCTTGGCGCGACAGAGTCTTCGTTAGAAGAAGCATTTAATGAAGAGTTTGAACAAGAAATGGAGCAAATGATTAAAAACTCCATGGGCAGTTTTATGATGGCGCTAGGGGCTGAAATGATGTCTTCAGAAGGCGGAAGCTTTGATGAAAAAATGACTGCCTTTTCAAGCAAAATGGAAAGAATCGGTGAAGATGTTGAATTGCAGATTTCTGAGCAATCAGAGGCCATAGAAGCTAAAGCCAAAAAAGTCTGCGGTAACTTTGAGCAGTTAATGGTGCTTGAAAGTGAATTACGTCAATCCATCCCACAGCTATCTTCTTATGAATTAGCGACATTATCAGATACTGAGTAGCGGTAACCTTGTAAGTTCTAGCATTGTCAAAATGCACCTGACCTTCCCCTGTACCTTGTGCAGGGGCTTTTTGGTTAAACCATTCCTGCTTAAATTACCAATCAAAAACTTCACCCGCCAATCAAGCTCTAGTTAACTATCTGTTATTTGCGCTACTTTGTAGCGAGATATGCTAGCCGAGCTAGTCGTTTTTTGTCTAATTGCCACCGTTCAAGTTGAGAAAAAGTCATTAATATTACAGTTTATCGTAGATTTGTTCTGATAAAAAAATTGTATATTATAAATATAGAGCCATTTATACAATTTTTGGTATACTCCTAAAACTATAAAACTGTATGGCGTTAACCAATTAACTTGTTGTTTTAGTTTTGGTTGGCTATTCATGATAATGGACTATCGAAATTTAATTTCTTTTTGGGTGAGTGGCGCAACGTTTAAAGAACCATATAAAGTAGGTGGCGTTTATGCAGCATTGTCTGTAATAAGCGACATTACTTGGAACTCAAAAAATATTTTTAATGTCGTAAACAGCTTAAGGCGACTCCAATGTTAGAACTATTAGAACCTATTGCTATTTTTACTCATGTTGCTAGAGCCGGGAGCTTCAGTGCCGCTGCCAGAAGGTTGAGTATATCTAAGTCCAAAGTAAGTACTCAGGTTGCTGATCTTGAACATAAACTTGGGGTTCAACTCATCCAACGTACTACACGTAGTTTAAGTTTAACTGAAGCGGGTAACTTGCTTTACATACAAGGTGAGGAGTTATTACGTGATGCAGAGCAGGCCGTTGCTAGTGTGCATAATCTAAATGATGCCACCCGTGGTGTACTTAAAGTCGGTATTTCTCAGTCTTTTGGTACCATGCATATTATTCCTGCATTACCTGAGTTTATGGCACGACATCCAGAGCTTGAGCTACAAGTTAGCTTACTGGATCATAAAGTCGATGTGGTTAGTGAAGGTTTAGATTTACTTTTGACTATGTCTGAGCAGCTACCATTAGGTATGGTTGCAAGACCATTAATGAAGTGTCAGTTCTTATTAGTGGCATCGCCAGAATATATTGCCCAACATGGCAATATTTCTCGACCTGAACAACTTGTTGATCATAACTGTCTAGTCTACCAAGGTGAGTGGCATGAGCACAGCATGTGGCAGTTTAAGAAAGCTGATGATTACTGTGAAATTGGTGTTTCTGGTAACTTCCGGGTTGATAATGCACCAGCATTAAAATCGGCCGCGGTTAGCGGTTTAGGTATTGCCTACCTAGCAAGTTATTTACTTGAAGATGAAATCGAACAAGGTACATTAGTGCCGTTATTACCTGATTGGCAATTGACCAACAACTTACCACTACAGGCTGTTTACCCAAGACGTAAGCACCTTGCCCCTAAAGTAAGTGCATTTATTGAATTTATTAAAGGTCATATTGGTACTACACCTTATTGGGATGGTAAGTTTGATCATTTATACAAATTACGTAAATAGCCATTCAATGGGGTTTCTAAGTCAGTAACTAAAACTGGAAACATTGTTCGAATTTTAAAACAAAGTCGCAACTTAAGTTGCGACTTTTTTATTTGCATAATAAAAACAATAACTTGATTGTCTTGTGGTTGAAAAACGCTCAGGTTGTTTCTGTACTGAGTTATTAATGGAGTGTAAAAAGCTGCTTGAACTCTGTTCTTAAATCAATACAATAGATTTCAGTTGATTCGGAATGATTTGAGTCACGCATCTTGTTGAGAAATGACCCCTTTTCAGCTTTTTGTGCAAATCAGCAACTTCGCAAGTTTTGAATCACTGCTGGCAGAGGTTTTAAAATCAGAACAATGCCGGCTTTGAAACCATCATCCTAGTTTTAATTGGTTTACCCCAGACATTGTGCTGGGGTTATTTTTTCTGCCCTATAATATCCGCTTAATTTGTTTACTCTCTCGCCTTTGTACTTTTGTTCTCTTTTAAGCTGCCAATTGAATATATTTGTCGGGTATAGCATTTGTTAATGCACTCGTTATTGAACTTGTTATTGCCTTAGTAATTTATAGAGTGGCGCTCATTACTTAGATTTCATTACTTAGGCTTTAGTACGAGCCAAAAAGAAGGCCACTAAAAAGTGGCCTTAGATAACTTAATCGATTGGTTGATTAACCGCGATTTGAGTCTGCCGATTGGCTTAATAGCTCAGGTTTATTGGTTTGATTAATCCAATTGTCCACTTCAGCTTCTAATACATCTAATGGTACAGGGCCATTTTGCAGTACTAGGGTATGGAACTGACGAATATCAAACTTGTCACCTAATTTAAGCTTGGCGTTTTCACGTAGCTCTAACACTTTAATCATACCGACTTTATAGGCAGTAGCTTGGCCAGGCATCACCACGTGGCGTTCTACCATTTTAATGGCATCAGACTTAGCATTTGGGGTGTTGTCTACGTAGTATTGGATACCTTGCTCACGAGTCCATTGTTGAGTGTGGATCCCTGTGTCTACAACCAGACGACAAGCACGCCATAGCTCCATCGCTAAGCGACCAAAGTCAGAGTAGGGATCAGCATACAAGCCCATTTCTTTAGGGAAGTATTCAGTATAAAGACCCCAGCCTTCAATATAGGCAGTATAGCCACCGAATTTTCTAAATTTAGGAATACCTTCCAGCTCTTGGGCAATGGCAATTTGCATGTGATGCCCAGGGATCCCCTCATGATAAGCCAAGGCTTCCATTTGGTAAGTGGGCATTGCTTTCATGTCATACAAGTTGGCGTAGTAAGTACCAGGGCGTGAACCATCGGGTGCGGGTTGATCATAGAATGCTTTACCAGCAGACTTTTCGCGAAAGGCTTCAACAGGTTTAACGATTAATCCGGCTTTAGGTTTAATATTAAACACTTCACCTAAGCGTGACTCCATATTATCAATTAGGTCTTTAGCTTCGGTAATGTAACGAGTTTTACCTTCATCGGTGTTGGGGTAATAAAATTGTTCATCATCACGCATGAAAGCCATAAACTCGGCTAAGTTGCCGGTATAATTTACTTTTTTCATGATCGCACGCATTTCATTATGAATACGTTCAACTTCTGCTAAACCTAACTGATGAATTGTTTCAGAGCTCATATCAGTCGTCGTAATACGATTTAGACGAGTATTATAAAAATCTTCGCCTAAAGGTAACTTCCACACCCCATCACGGCTATCAGCTTTGGCTTCTAATTCATGTAAATAGCTGATTAAATTGTCATACCCAGGTTTTACACTTTTAATTAAGGCTGTTTTAGCTGCCGCCAATAATTCATCTTTTTGAGCTTGGGTAATATCGAGCTTCTCGATTTTACGGTTAATATCACCCCATAGGGTGCTTTTAACTTCAGTATCAGTAAAAGGTGCACCCTTGATAATATTTTCGCTGTCTGAAATCACATAAGGGAAGACAAACTTTGGCGCGATAATATTTTTATCAGCGCGAATTTTTAATGCATCGATCACTTGCTCAGTTACATGCTTTACACCGTTTAAACGGCTAATGTAAGCCTGTGCATCACTGACATTTTCAACTTGATGTTGATTGATAAGGAAGGTAGCAATAAACGAATGACTACCACGCATCTGGTTTACAGGGTAATTATGGTAACGCCATTTATCATCGCTGATTTGCTGCTCTAAGCCTTGTTTCATTAATTTGTAGCTAAGTGCCGTTTGCTTGTCTAACTTAGCAACATTAATAGTTTCAAGTTGTTTTAAATGCTTTTTAGCTCTGGCTAAGTCTTCGTCAGCAGATTTATCACTAAAATCACCCCATTTGTCATAATCAGTTTTGATGCGTAAATAGGTTTGGGAAATCGGGCTAGCCATTACATTTTCCATGAACATACTTTCAAACAGCTCATTGGCTTTTTCTGACTCGGTGGTGGCTGTTTTAGTGGAGGCTACTGTATTGGTTAAAGGTTGGTGCCCTGCAGTGTGGGCGATTGCGGCGTTTGATAATAAGCTGGTTAAAGCAACGGCTATTAATGTCGTTTTTGTTGTTAGTCGCATAGGGTTTCCGTTAGCAAAGTAATAGAACAGGAGATCGATTGATATCCTAAATGACACAAGCATAAATGTATAACGTGAAATGTTAGCAATTGTGTCTTAAATGTTGCTGAATTTACAGGGTAAATGCGAAATGATTTATTTAGTGACTTGCAGGCACTTTGCTTAAAGCGCCAAGCTTAATGGGCAAAGGAAATCAAAAAAAGCCTAATGCATTAACCTTGTTTTATAAAGGTAATCCATCAGGCTTTTATATAGGCTAGTAATAAATAGGCTAGTAATAAATATGCCAGTAATAAGTAGACTAGTTATATAGGCTAGTAATAACTTTAATAAATCAGCTAGCTATAAAGTAGCTAATCTAAAAACTGCGACAAAATATCATTAACAAACATATGGCCTTTGGCGGTTAATTGCCAATGGGTCTCAGTTTCGGTTAATAAGCCTCTTTTAATTGATTTAGCAATACCTTCATCAAGCTCTGACACAGGTAAGCCGGTGCGCAGTTCAAATTCAGTTTTAGGGATAGGCGTCATTAACCTGAGTCGATTCATTAAATATTCAAGGGCGCGATCTTCAGCTAGCACTTCAGTAGTTTCACTGGTGTAATCTGACGTTGCTAGATAACCCTTCGGATGCTTAATTTTGACGGTGCGAATAATCTTATTGAGCTCAGGTTGAGTAATCTTGCCATGGGCGCCGCAGCCAATCCCCAAGTAATCGCCAAATTGCCAATAATTGAGATTATGTTTGCACTGAAATCCGTCTTTGGCATAAGCAGATATTTCATATTGCACATAGCCAAGTGCTGCTAGCTTCTTCTGTCCTTGCTCATAGATATGCCACAAGTTTTCATCGTCAGGCAATTGTGGCGGTTTAGAGTGAAATAAGGTATTTGGCTCTATGGTCAGTTGATACCAAGATAAATGCGGTGGCATTAACCCAGCAGCAGTATCGATATCGGCCATGGCTTCATCAAATGACTGATTCGGTAAGCCGTGCATTAAATCTAAGTTAAAGCTGTTGTAACCTGCATTACGGGCTGTATTAGCAGCGGTAACGGCTTCATCCTCATCATGGATACGGCCAAGAAGGTTGAGTTTATCTTTTGAGAAACTTTGCACCCCAATGGACAAGCGCGTCACCCCTGCAGCGCGATATGCGGCAAAGTCATCATGCTCTAACGTACCCGGATTGGCTTCCATGGTAATTTCAATATCATCTTCAAAACCAATGGCGGCTTCAGCACCGGCTAGAATGCGCTGTATTTGGGTGGCTTCAAATAAAGATGGCGTGCCGCCACCAATAAAAATGCTGTGAAGTTTTCGCCCTTGTACATAGTGAAGGTCGTGATTGAGATCGGCTAAAAGTGCATCAACATAAGCTTGTTGCGGTAATACTCCATGCTGACCATGGGAGTTAAAATCACAATATGGGCACTTTTGAACGCACCAAGGGATATGGATATATAAGCTCAGTGGTGGCAGAGATAATTTCGCTGATTGCATGATAGTTACTTAATAATCCCTTTGGCTTTCATAGCGTCTACAAGCAAAGTAAGTGCTAACCCACGGTGGCTCAACTGGTTTTTTTGCTCACTTGAAAGCTCGGCAGCCGAAATATCAAACCCCTGTGGAATAAAGATAGGGTCGTAGCCATGGCCTTGCTCACCTTGAGGGCTCAATCCTATAGTGCCTTCCCATGCCGCTTGGCAAACTATTGGGGTTGGGTCTTTAGCATGGCGCATATAAACCAATACACACTGAAAGCGTGCTTTGCGCTGTGTTTTGTTTGCTAATGCAGCAAGTAATTTAAGGTAATTGTCTTGCTCGCTGGCGCCTTCGCCGCCATAACGGGCTGAATAAATCCCCGGTGCGCCTTGAAGGGCATCAACTTCTAAACCAGAATCATCTGCGATTGCGGCTTTACCAGTGATTTCTGCAGCGTGGCGGGCTTTAATAATGGCATTTTCAATAAAGGTGGTGCCTGTTTCAGCCACTTCTGGAACGTTAAATTGGTTTTGCGGTAAAACCTCAATATCAAATTGGGCTAGCATCTGATCAAACTCTGTTAGTTTACCTTTGTTACCGCTTGCTAAAACAATCTGTTGCATGGAATACCTTTTTATTAAATAAGGGGGCTGATGTTTTAAATAGTGCTTATGGGGTGAGCAGGCTTTGCAGTAAACTAAAACTCACATCAAATAAGTGGCATCTAGCCTTAAAAAGGCTTAGTTTTCGCCTTGACTGGCTATTTAAATTTTCATCAATGAAATTGGCCTAATGATACCTAAGCACTGAGTTGATAGACAGCAGCAAAGGATAAAATAGCTATGGTTTGCGCAACTAAATAAAAAGCTAAACCTTGAGGTTTAGCTTGTTAAAAGTGCAAAATCATTTGAAATAAGCCGCTGTTTAGCCTTATTCCACATAAAATTTTTGTTTGAACTTTAACGATGTATTGAGCTTATTGCCGTACTTTATCGTCAGGTTAAAGTTGATTTGTTGATCGTCTCGGTATGGCACTTGGGCGATATAATAAATAGCATCGCCTTCACGGATTTCTTTAAACTCTAAATCCATTCGTGCATCAAGTAAGTTGTTGGCTACGCCAGCGATTTCAACAGCAACGGCGGGATTACCTTCTTGACTGGTATCTAACACTGCAATATTGACAATACCATTGTAATTGCTGCGTTCAATACCATAGGTTTTGGCAATGGCGGGGGTAATAAAAGTGCTGCTCAGTGCCATGTAATGAATATCATAATTACCAACAGTCTGTTTTTGTTCTGCTTGAGCAGTCGATAGGGTACTCATTAAAATGATGAAGCTACATAAAAGGGTGCGAAACATAATCTAAATCCTTGATCGACTCTGTGTTGCTAACAACTTGCTTGATTGACCTAGCGGGTTAGTTTACCTGTAGGTTAGTTTATCGTCGCGACTAAAGAGTTGATTCATTAATTGGAATGTAGACTTAAGTATAGAGAATTTTTAGCCAGATCACCCGTTATTGGATCATTTTGATGGATGATTTCAATAATCAATCCTTAGCTACAGTGGGCTATTATCTGTGAAATTTCAGTGGGGATCTTTGATGGACTGAGTATCTTTACTTGCTTATGACGGCCTTGCAGCCCTTTTAGAAGTATCACATCAGACTTTGGCACTTTAAAGGCTTTAGCTAAATACTTGGTCAGATGGGTATTGGCTTTGCCATCGATAGGTGGGGCTGTAATGGCAATTTTTATTTCATCACCATGTAAGCCAATAATTTTATCGCGGCTGGCCTTAGGCTGAATATAAAGATTCAGCAACAGATCTTGCTGTTGCTGAATAATGGCAGGCATTAGCTTAACCTCGCTCGGAGGTTAAAGCATAAAGCTCGGTGGTTAAAACTAAAAACATTAAGTTTTAAACCTGAGCCCAAAATGGAATGTATTGCGCCAATAAAATATTAAGAAAGTTCATTGCAATCAGCACTAACATCACTGATAAGTCTAAACCGCCCATAGGAGGCAGGATACGACGTACAGGGGCTAAAAAGGGTTCAGTAAGTTGGTCCATTACCATCACAATCGGGTTGTGACCTTGGTTAAACCAGCTAAGCAGTGCGCGCAGAATGAGTACCCAAAACAGTAATACTCCAGCTTCTTTTAATACTGAAACCACAGTAAGAACACCAAGCATTAATGGGTCAAATAGCGCAGCAGGTGTCATAGCGGTAAGTATTGAATATTTTATAAATACCACCAATAAGGCCAGTACGATTGATGCGGTATCAATACTGCCCATAGACGGCAATACACGGCGCATTGGGGCTATGATAGGTTGAGTGGCTTTAATCACAAACTGGCTAAATGGATTGTAAAAATCAGCTCTGGCTAATTGTAGCCAAAAGCGCAGCAGGACTATCATAAGATAAAGACCAAAAACGGTATCGATTAAGAAATGTAGTGCATTCATTGAGTGTGCCTTAGTTGATCTGAAGTTGATCTAAAATTGAACTGAAAATTATCTTCACGGGCTATTTTCCATTAAATATCGTTTGTTTAAAATGTTTTTGCCATTTCTTGTGCCCGTTTTATGCAGTTTGTCATAGCTTTATCCACTAAACCGCGTAAATCGCCTTGTTCGAAGGTTTCAACCGCTTGAGCTGTAGTGCCGCCTTTTGAGGTAACATTATTACGCAAGGTTGCTAATGAAAGTTGTGGATTTTGAATCACCATTTGCGCCGCGCCTAATGCCGCCTGCTGGGCAAGCGCTCTTGCTGTGGTTTCATCCATGCCAGATTTAATGCCATGGTCAATCATAGACTCAATAAACAAGAAAAAATAAGCCGGTGAACTGCCAGCTAATGCAATCACTTGGTTAAGCTCGTCTTCTTTTTCAACCCAAACAATTTTGCCACCACTTATCATTAAGGTTTCGCAAATTTGTTTATGCTCTGCTGAAATGGATTCATCGGCGTATAAGCCTGTCATACCCACGCCAATTTGCGTTGGTGTATTAGGCATAGTGCGAATAAGGTTAATCGGTTGCTTAAAATAATCGACATAGCGCGCCGCAGGAATGCCTGCAGCGATAGTGATTAATAACTTTTTTGATAAATCTAACTGACTAAGTTGCTCACACACCATTTGCATTAACTGCGGCTTTACGCTGAGTACAATCACATCTGCATCATCTGCAGCAGCAATATTGTCGTGAGATACACCAATATTAAAATCGGCTTTTAACGCATCTAATTTACCAACACTGGGATTGGTGGCGTGAATACGATCTGCTGGGTAACCATTACTGACTAAACCACTGATAATTGAGCGGGGCATATTGCCTGCACCGATAAAACATACTTTTGCTTGAGTCATATTAAGGGTCACTTTTAATTTTTATGTCGGCTGTTATTTGCTAATTGCTTATTTACTAATGTTTGGGCTATTGCTTACTAATACAAGCAGTAGCGGATAAATTTTAATTAATGATTTGGCGTTTTTGGCCTTTAGGGTTTATGGGTAATCTCGAGCGCCAAATATTGCGGTGCCAATTCTGACCATGGTAGAGCCATGCTCAATCGCCACCGCCAGATCATTACTCATGCCCATTGATAGGGTGTCAATGTCAGGGTATTGGCTTTTTAGCTGCGCAAAAAGCTGTTGCAGTTTGGCAAATTCTTGGCGTTGCAGAGCGATATCGCTGGTGGCAGTCGGTATGGCCATTAAGCCTCTTAAAGTCAAATTAGGGAGCGATGCTATCACCTTAGCTAAAGCGCTAACCTCGGTCGCTATCACCCCTGACTTTGATGCCTCTTCACTGATATTAACTTGAATACACACTTGCAACGGCGCTTTGCCTGCTGGTCTTTGGTCATTGAGGCGCTTAGCGATTTTTTCACGACTTAAAGTGTGCATCCAATCAAAATGCTCGGCAACAATACGCGACTTGTTGGACTGCAAAGGGCCGATAAAATGCCACTCAATATCACAATAGTCATCTTTTAGTGCGAGGACTTTTTCTTCGCCTTCTTGGACATAATTTTCACCAAAGCAGCGCTGGCCTGCTTGATAAGCCTCAATAATAGCCGATATGGGCTTAGTTTTACTGACGGCAAGTAAGGTGACTTCTTCACTATTACGTGAACAATTTTGCGTCGCTTGTGCAATTTGGCTCTGGGCGATTGATATTCGGTCTGCTATTGTTGTCATATTGTTTTGATTTGTTTGAATGGATGTCATTAGTCATGGAAATAACTGAGTTACTTGCCTTTAGTGTAAAGCACAATGCATCAGATCTACACCTTTCTGCCGGTGTTTCTCCGATGATTCGCGTTGATGGTGAAGTGAGAAAAATCAACTTACCCGCATTAGACCATCAAGCTGTTCATGGATTAGTCTATGACATTATGAATGATAAACAGCGTAAGGACTTCGAAGAACATTTAGAAATCGATTTCTCGTTCGAAGTGCCAAACCTTGCCCGTTTTCGTGTTAACGCATTTAACCAATCCCGTGGGGCAGGTGCCGTTTTCCGTACCATTCCCAGCGATATATTATCACTTGAGCAGTTAGGCGCTCCTGAAATTTTCAAAAAGATTTCAAGCTTCCCTCGTGGATTAGTCTTAGTAACAGGGCCGACAGGTTCTGGTAAGTCTACAACACTAGCGGCGATGGTGGATTATATTAATAATGAACGCCATGACCATATTCTGACCATTGAAGACCCAATAGAATTTGTGCACCAAAATAAGCAATGTTTGGTCAACCAACGTGAAGTGCATAAACATACCCATAGTTTTGAAGCGGCGCTTCGAAGTGCACTGCGTGAAGATCCCGATGTTATTCTTGTGGGTGAGATGCGTGACCTTGAAACCATTCGCTTAGCAATGACAGCAGCAGAAACCGGTCATTTAGTTTTTGGTACCTTGCATACCACTTCAGCGGCTAAAACCGTTGACCGTATTGTTGATGTATTCCCTGCAGGCGAAAAGGACATGGTACGTACTATGTTGTCTGAATCTTTGCAGGCGGTTATATCGCAAACCTTAATTAAAAAGGTTGGCGGCGGCCGAGTGGCAGCTCACGAAATTATGATGGGCACGCCAGCTATTCGTAACCTTATTCGTGAAGATAAAGTCGCACAAATGTATTCAGCTATTCAAACGGGTATGTCTCATGGAATGCAAACCCTTGAACAGTGTCTACAAAACCTAGTCAATCGCGGCCTTATTAGCCGTGATGATGCCATGTCAAAAAGCTCTAACAAACAAGCTAACTTTTAAAGGAAAGTAAAATGGATGTGCATCCTTTTTTAAAGGTAATGGTTGACAGAAAGGCTTCAGATTTATTTATTACTGCAGGCTTTCCGCCCAGCGCCAAAATTGATGGTGAGCTAAGACCACTATCGGATAATAGCTTTAACCCTGAGCAGTCATTAGAGTTTGTTGAATCCTTAATGACAGAGGTGCAAAAGAAGGAGTTTCACGAGTCTCGTGAATGTAACTTTGCTTTTGCTGCAAAAGATTTAGGCCGTTTCCGTGTCAGTGCTTTTTGGCAACGTGAATCACCCGGCTGCGTGATGCGCCGAATTGAAACCAAAATTCCTGAAGTTGATGACTTAAAACTACCGCCGATCCTTAAAGACTTGGTGATGAGTAAACGTGGTTTGATCATCATGGTGGGTGGCACTGGTACTGGTAAATCAACTTCGCTGGCAGCATTAGTGGGTTATCGTAATGCCCATGCTCGCGGGCATATTTTGACCATAGAAGACCCAGTAGAATTTGTTCATGACCATCGCAAAAGTATTATCACCCAGCGAGAAGTCGGTATTGATACTGATTCATTTGATGCCGCGCTTAAAAGTTCGCTGCGTCAAGCGCCCGATGTGATTTTGATTGGTGAAATTCGTACTCAAGAAACCATGGAGTTTGCCTTAACATTTGCTGAAACAGGTCACTTATGTATGGCGACCTTGCATGCTAACAACGCTAACCAAGCGTTAGACCGTATTATGCATTTAGTGCCTGAGAGCAAGCATAACCAGCTATTGTTTGATTTATCATTAAACCTTCGCGGTATTGTGGCGCAGCAATTAGTGGCAAAATCTGATGGTAGTGGCCGTAGGGCAGCAATCGAAGTGTTAATTAATACTCCACGTATAGCCAGTTTGATTGCTAACAATGAGCTGCATTTACTCAAAGAAACCATGGCTAAATCAAGAGAGCAGGGCATGCAAACATTCGACCAAGCCTTGTTGGATTTATATCTTGAAAAAGAGATTAGCTATGCCGATGCATTACATCACGCTGATTCACCCAATGATTTACGCTTAATGATTAAACTGCAAAGTAATGAAGCTAACTCGTCAGGCATGATGGATGGGGTGACATTTGATATGAATTAACGGCTAATGTTGGTTGTGCTTTTAACTATGTGTTCACATTAGTGTTAATCTCCATTGATATTATTAAATATTTTATAAAAAGGCCAAGGCGTAAGCCTTGGCCTTTTTTAACGTTACAAATACTTACCATTTACAGTCTGCTAATTTGCTATAATAACAATCCAACCAATTACCCCCCTAGGGATCCCATGTTTAGTTTCAAAAAAAACGTATTAGCAACATCGCTAATAGCGGCATTTACACTTATGTCATCTTCGGCTCAGGCTGTCAGTATTAATGATGAGCTCGATATTGGTGGGGCAGTAAGGGTAAATTATGGTTGGCAAGATTACGCTGATGGTAATGGCACGCTTGAGTTTGAACTGTTTAGAGCTGATGTAAATTACAAATCAGACAGTGGCTTATTTGCCTCAGCCCAATACCGCTGGTATGAGTATATGGATGTGGTACACCATGCTTATATGGGTTATCAATTTGATGAAAACCAAAAGGTGCAAGTGGGCGTCACGCAAGTGCCATTTGGCGTTATGCCAGTGGCTTCTCACTCATTTTGGTTTGGGGCGACTTATTATCTAGGCTTAGAAGATGATTATGATGCCGGTATTCATTATCAATACCAAGGCAATGGCTGGCGTTATGATGCCGCATACTTTGCTAATGATGAGTATGGTGATGGCAGTCGCTTCGATCGTTACTCATTTGATGTTGGCACAACAAAAGAGTCTCCTTATCAAGAAGCCGGCCAATTAAACTTACGCATTGAAAAAACCATAGGTGATGAGTTTAAGAGTAAACTTGGCGCGTCATTTCAATATAGTAATTTAGAATATGTACCAGATGGCTTTGAAAATGCAGCTGAAGGCGAAGATACCACAAGTATTACTGCAGCTGTACATTGGCAGTTAGATTGGCAGCAATGGCAATTACAAACTCAGTATATTCATTATGACTATGATTTAGACAACAGCAACCGCATCACCTTAGCTGCTTTTGCCGCGCCGTTTGAAATTGCCGCTAAAGCCGATGTGGTAACGTTGAACTTATCCCGTCAAATTGATGTGGATTGGGGCCCGATTAGCCAATTAAACTGTTACAACGATTACAGTCAGGTGGTCGCTTCTGGTGAAGGCTTAGATGACTCTATTCAAAATGTCACCGGTTGTATGATTGCTGCCGGTAAGTTTTATTCATATGTCGACTGGATTGCTGGCAAGAATATGTGGTTTGCTGGTGGCGATGGGATTGGCATTGATAATGGTGATACCGCTTGGCATTCACGGCTCAATATTAATGTTGGCTTTTATTTCTAAGCCCAGTGTATCAGTTTGATCTGATACGCTTATTAAAACGTATATGTACTTGTGGCCTGTGTAGTCAAAACTTTTTGTCAAAGTGGCGTTAAAGCAAAAGCCGCAAGTATGATTTACCTTAAATAGATTATTTTAGATATATGTTGGAAAGGAATCAAAATGAACAAACTCTTATTATCAGCAGGCTTAATCGGTTTAAGCTTTAGCGCTTTTTCAACGAATTCAATGGCTAATAGCTGTCCTGAATACCTTAATGTAGAAGCCAGAAAATTACATTCTGAAGATACGGTCGATTTATGTGAGTTAACCGCAGGTAAACCAGTATTAATTGTTAATACCGCCAGTAACTGCGGTTTTACACCGCAATTTAAAGCACTTGAAGCGCTGCATCAGCAATATAAAGATGATTTAGTGGTCATTGGTTTTCCATCGGATGATTTCTTTCAAGAAGAAGATGATGAAGCCAAAACCGCAGATGTGTGTTTTTTAAATTACGGCGTGACATTCACCATGGTGTCGACCTCTGCAGTCAGAGGCAGCGATGTTAACTCGGTATTTTCTTATTTAGGTGAAAAATCAGCAGCGCCTAAATGGAATTTTTATAAATACCTTGTTAGCGCAGACGGTGAAAGTGTGCAGCAATTCAACTCTCGAGTAAAACCAGATAGCGAAGAGTTGAAAAAAGCGATAGAGTCAGTGCTATAAATAATAATATTGCTAATAAAGCATAAGCTTGCAGATAAATTTGCGTGGCTATTATTAGCATGACAAATAGCCGTTATTGGATGATGCCTTAAGCAATAAATATTTAATCGGGCATCATCAATAATCACTTTTCTCGGAGTCAATCTTGTTCAAATTTTCTGGATTAAGTAAAGAAGTCGGCCACAAAACCCGTGGCAAAACCGGTGTGTTGTTAATGAATTTAGGCACCCCTGATGAACCTACCGCCTCAGCCGTTCGTCGCTACCTCGCAGAATTTTTATCTGACCCTCGGGTAGTCGAAATCCCTAAATTAGTGTGGATGTGTATCTTACACGGGATTATTTTAAGAGTGCGCCCAGCAAAATCTGCAGCACTTTACAAAGAAGTGTGGACCAAAGATGGTTCGCCTTTAATGGATATTAGCTTACGTCAACAGGCCAAGCTTGATGCCTTGTTTAAGCAGCACGATGTCGATGCATCAGTGCATTTATCCATGCGTTACGGTAACCCATCAACCCCAAGTGTGTTACAGCAAATGCACAAAAACGGAATTGATAAGATTATTGTTTTACCGCTTTATCCTCAATATGCCGCACCTACCACTGCGTCAGCCTTTGATGCTATTGCCAAAGAGCTATGTAAATGGCGCTATATTCCAGCGCTGCATTTTATTAATACCTACCATGACGATCCTAACTTTATTGATGCATTAGCTAAATCAATTCAAGCGGATTTTGACGCAAATGGAAAACCGGAAAAGCTAGTGTTGTCTTATCACGGTATGCCAGAACGTAATCTGCATTTAGGCGATCCTTACTATTGTTTTTGCGTTAAAAGTACTCGCTTAGTGGTCGAAAAACTAGGTTTGACGGAAGACGAATATGTGATGACCTTCCAATCACGTTTTGGTAAAGCCAAGTGGTTACAGCCTTATACCGATGCCACCATGGAAGCGTTACCAGGCCAAGGCATTACCGATATCGCAGTTGTTTGCCCTGCATTTAGCGCAGACTGCTTAGAAACATTAGAAGAAATAAAAGGTGAGAACCGCGAAGTATTTGAACATGCCGGTGGTAAAAAATTCCGCTACATTGAATGTTTAAATGATAATGATGACCATATCAATATGATGGCCAATCTGGTGAAGCCTTATCTTTAATTAATGCAATGGTGAACAATAAAAAAGGAGTCAGTTGACTCCTTTTTTGTGTCTAGAATTTAAAGCTAGTAATGAATACTGGTTTTCGAAATAGCTTTCGATAATCAGGACTGCAGATACTGCATCAACTTGGCCTTTGGTGAGCTTTTTATAGCCGCCTAATTCAAATAGTCTTGCTTTGGCGTCTGTGGTGGTGAGGCGCTCATCTTGAGTGACCACTTTTACCCCAAAGCGGCCACTAATGCGATTGGCAAATTTTCGCGCCCGCTGAGTCATCTCTTGTTCGGTACCGTCCATATTAAGCGGTAAACCAACAACGACTAAATCAGGTTGCCACTCTTTTAGTACCGCTTCAATTTCATCCCAATTAGGGATGCCATCATTGGCTTTTATGGCCGAAATTGGTGCCGCACTTGACGTGATTTCCTGGCCAACCGCAACACCGATACTTTTGGTGCCAAAATCAAAGCCTAATACTGTTTTAGATTGCATGTTGTTCTCTGGATAATCGTAATAATGAGTATCGACAGTTGCAAAGCCAATTGATTAACTGACAGCAATTGAAGATAAATACTTGGCGTTTATAAACATAAATTGGTGTATTAGCGAGTTTTAAAAGCTTAAGAGTGACCAACTTGTGATGATATTTGCCAAATATCAAAGCCTAATTGTTTGGTGGCTTGAGTCCAAAGCTGATTATAGTCTTGGTTAAAAACGAGTTCGGGTGTGGCTTCAATAGTTAACCAGGTGTTTTCAGCTAACTCTTCTTCTAACTGGTTTTTGCTCCAACCAGCATAGCCTAGAGCGACAATAAATTGTTTTGGCGACTCTTCAGTGCCTAGGGCATTAAGCACATCTCGTGATGTGGTTAGCATGCAAAATTCACTTACGGGCTCACTATTGACCCAATCAGTTTGTGGCGTATGCAATACAAAGCCTCTGTCGGTATCAACTGGGCCGCCTAAAACTACCGATTCTTCAAGGGGTAGGCTTAATTGCACTTTTTTAGCTAAACCAATTTGCTCTAGCAGCTCATCAATAACGATATTGGTTGGCCGATTGATCATTACGCCCATGGCGCCTTTATCGTTATGCTCGCAAATATAAATGACAGCACGCTCAAAAAAAGACTCATCTAAAGAGGGCATAGCAATTAACAGATGACCTTGTAAACTGTCCATTATTTATCCTTTTGAAAAACTAGGTGTCAATTTAACATACATACTTAAATGCCCTTAAACCCGAGGTTATGATTTAAGCTTGATTGGCGATTGCTAATACTTAGACTTAGGCAAATACTAATATTGAATGTAAGTATTAGCGTAGGCTTAACCACCAGCGAGTTTGACCGTATAGTTCATTTTCTCTAGCAAGGTTTTGATTTTTTCACGGTCATCAGTTTGCACTTCAATATTGAACTCTTTTACCGTACCCCCACAACCACATTGTTTTTTAAGTTTTTGCGCTAAGGCTTTTAACGCTTTAGCATCAAGCCCAAGCCCTTTAATGATACTAACGCCTTTTCCTTTACGGCCTTTACTGTCTTTATGGATGCGGACAATGCCGTCACCTACTGGAATTTGCTCTGTTGGCTTTTCTTGAGCAATTTTACCGCCATCGGTGCTATAAACTAAAGAAACATTAGGATCAATACGCATAGGTTCACTTGTACTTTAAAATAAATAATCAATACACACAGTTTAACAAACTAACTGAGTTGGCTAAAGCAGCAAACGACCCCTCTAGCGGATAATCTAGCTGTTATCTTATTGGCGAGCACTAAGTGAATTCACTAAGCTCACTCATTAAGTCCATTCACTAAGCGCATTAACTAAGCTCATTAACTAAGCCCATTCACTAGGTAAGAATCATTTTCGCGGTGGTTAAGGCTAAAGCTTGCTGTTAAACATTTAGAAAACTGGCTAAAGCGACTATTGTTAATATTATCAGTTGATGATTATAGTTTAGCTAGGTAAGCTATTTATTAGCCTCATTAAAATGTATTTAATACAGAAACAGCCAGTTTGGGTTGTTATTCGGAGTTATTATGAAAAAGTTATTTGTTGCTGCAGCGGTTTTAGCATTAAGTGCATGTAGTACCTTAAAAACCAATACCGATTTTGATCCAGCCGTTTCATTTGACCAATATAAAACCTACTCTTGGGTCGAAAAGAAAAACCAAGATGCAAGTTATCATCTGGATGGCTTAATGGACCAACGTGTTCGCGATGCTGTTAACAACGAACTTGGGCAAAAAGGCTTAACAAAAGCAGACATTACTGAAGCTGACTTACTGGTTAACTACTTAACTAAAGTCGATAAAAAAATTAATGTCGACACCTTCAATACCAGTTTTGGTTACTACCCATATTATGGTCGTCGTGGCTGGGGCGGAGCAGGGATGAACACCCAAACCACAGTACGTGAATACGAAGTCGGCACCTTAATTGTTGATTTAATCGATAACAAAACCGGCAATTTAGTATGGCGCGGCAGTGTTGCAGATACTATCCGCAATAAAAACACCCCAGAAGAGCGAGTACAAATCATCAACTCGGCGATTTCACAAGTGATGTTGAACTATCCGCCACAGCTTGAAACAAAATAGGTTTTATTATTAGTTAAGTTACTCTTTATGATTAAACCGTATCTAATCTTGATACGGTTTTTTATTATTGTTCATTGAAAGCCCCCTTACGACGCCACATAAGTAATACAATTGAACACTTTTGTATCAATTTGCAGCATTTGAAATATTAAATATCAAAAAGCTTTCACTTAGCTTACTGGCTTTGATAAAATACTGCGCTTGGTGATAATGGACGTTACCTCGAATGATATTAAGTGAGTAGAAAATGAAGTCATGGTATTTGTTATATTGTAAGCCGCGCGGTGAAGTTAGAGCGCAACAAAACTTAGCATTACAACAAGTCGAAAGTTACTTACCTATCATTCAAGAAGAGAAAACCTCAAACGGAAAGACCAAACTCGTCGATGTCCCGCTATTCCCATGTTATTTGTTTATCTATTTTGATCCCTTAGAAGTCAGTGTCAGCCGCATACATTCAACTCGAGGTGCCAGTCGTATCATTGGCTGTAGCGAAACCATGACTCCCATTGATGATCGAATTATACAAGCAATAAAAAACAGAGTTTCAGTTCACAAGCCTGATGTTGAAAGTGATTTAATCGCAGGAGACAAAGTCCAATTTACTGACGGGCCATTTGTAGACTTAGAAGCCATCTTTGAAGAAAAGAATGCCCAAAAACGCTGTTTTGTATTGTTTAATATCATGGGGCAACAAAAAAGAATGTGTGTAGATAGTAGTAGCATTAAGAAAATTTAATGAACGCTAAGCGTTAATTTTTTACGTAATAGTGTTGATGTTTTGTTTTAATGCCAGGTTTTATGTGCAGGAGATTCAGTTTTTTAAAATGACTTATTTAGGTACAAAAAATATAGGGTAACATAACGTGTTTTTACTAAAGGTTGCTATTTAACCACAGTTGCATTTAGTAAAAATAAGTTCGTATAAGTTCGTATAAGTAAGAAGTCAGTATATAGCTTAGCACTGACCTTTAGTTTCAATCAAAATTAGAATTTCATTTATTGAAGGGCACGTTAGAAGCCGTAATCTATGGGCGGTAGCGTGCCCGAAGGGCATCGAATGAACAGTTTCATTCGTTTAGCTATAAGCCGAAAATCATTGTTGGGAACAATGATTAACAGCTTCAGCTGGCCCGAAGGGTGAAGTACAGGATGTACTGAATCAGGGCAATGCCCGCCAC
>NZ_JAUORL010000040.1:0-33975 GCF_030548015.1 Shewanella sp. 4_MG-2023 | reverse complement strand
CAGTTTTATAAAAATGCTGATAGATACGCGGGCAATAGCTATGAGCAGGTTAATTAAAATCAACGACCAACAAATAACCATCGCTTAACCCTATTTTAGAAAAATGCTCATAGATACCGGCGCTATCTGGTTAATTCAAATCAACATCTAACCCATAATCATCGCTTAACCCAGTTTTATAAAAATGCTGATAGATACGCGGGCAATAGCTATGAGCAGGTTAATTAAAATCAACGACCAACAAATAAACATCGCTTAACCCTATTTTAGAAAAATGCTCATAGATACCGGCGCTATCTGGTTAATTCAAATCAACATCTAACCCATAATCATCGCTTAACCCAGTTTTATAAAAATGCTGATAGATACGCGGGCAATAGCTATGAGCAGGTTAATTAAAATCAACGACCAACAAATAAACATCGCTTAACCCTATTTTAGAAAAATGCTATAGTGCGCCCCAAAGAGCGATTAACAATAGAGTGAATAAGCCATGAGTTTTAAGGATTTACGTAGCTTCATTGATCACCTTGAAGCTAATGGTGAACTAAAGCGGATTAGTTATGCTGTTGATCCCAATCTAGAAATGACTGAAATTGCCGATCGCGTCTTGCGCTCTGGCGGCCCTGCGTTGTTATTTGAAAACCCAACCAATAACGACATGCCAGTTTTAGTGAATTTATTTGGCACTCCAAAACGTGTTGCTATGGCGTTAGGTAAAGACGACCCACTGGCTTTGCGTGAAGTGGGTGAATTGCTAGCTTTTTTAAAAGAACCTGAGCCGCCAAGTGGCTTTAAAGACGCGATTGCCAAAATACCTAAGTTCAAACAAGCCTTAAACATGCCGCCAAAAACAGTACGTAACCCACCTTGTCAGGAAGTGGTATTAACTGGTGACGAGGTGGATTTAACCAAATTACCGGTACAACATTGCTGGCCTGGCGATGTGGCGCCTCTAGTGACTTGGGGATTAACCATTACTAAAGGTCCGCGCCAAAAAAGACAAAACTTAGGGATTTATCGCCAACAGTTATTAGGTAAAAACAAACTGATTATGCGCTGGCTTGATCACCGCGGCGGCGCATTAGACTTTAAAGATTTCAAAGAAAAACACCCAGGTGAGCGCTACCCTGTGGTGGTGGCATTAGGCGCCGATCCGGTGACTATTTTAGGCGCGGTAACCCCTGTGCCAGACTCAATGAGCGAATATGCTTTTGCGGGTTTACTGCGTGGTGAACGCACCGAAGTGTGCAAAGCCATCAGTTGCGACTTAGAAGTCCCAGCCACCAGCGAAATCATTTTAGAAGGCTATATTGACCCTGAAGAAATGGCTGAAGAAGGCCCTTATGGCGATCACACTGGTTACTATAACGAAACAGACAAGTTTCCAGTTTTCACCGTCACCCATATGACCCAGCGTAAAGATGCGATTTATCACAGCACCTACACAGGTCGTCCACCGGATGAGCCTGCCATGTTAGGTGTGGCGTTAAACGAAGTCTTTGTGCCGATTTTACGTAAGCAATATCCTGAAATTATCGACTTTTACTTGCCGCCTGAAGGTTGCTCGTATCGCATGGCAGTAATTTCAATTCGGAAGCAATATGCCGGTCATGCCAAACGGGTAATGATGGGCGCTTGGTCGTTCTTGCGACAGTTTATGTACACCAAATTCATCATCATCGTTGATGAAGACGTCAATTGCCGCGATTGGCAAGATGTGATTTGGGCGATTACCACCCGTATGGACCCAACAAGAGATACCGTAATGGTGGATAATACGCCGATTGATTACCTTGATTTTGCCTCGCCTATTGCCGGTTTAGGTTCAAAAATGGGCTTAGATGCGACCAATAAGTGGCCAGGCGAAACTGACAGAGAATGGGGCACGCCAATTGTGATGGATCCAGCAGTAAAAGATAAAGTGGATCAAATCTGGGACGAATTAGGTATTGATGATAGCCCAACGCTATAATGCCCAGCTAAAGAGTTAACCCTCTACCCTACAAATAAAATAAAAACACCCTTCAAAGAAAGGGCTACCAAGGATGTTAGATGAACACCATTCGCTGTAAAGTTGAAAAGATCACCCCATTTAATGATGCTGTTTTTCAGGTCATACTTAAACCAGAAGTCCCTTTTGACTTCAAAGCAGGGCAATACTTATCCATCGTTATGGGAGAAAAAGACAAACGTCCTTTTTCTATCGCCTCTGCACCTAACGCTGATTTAATTGAGCTGCACATTGGCGCCGCGGTATCAGAAAGCTACCCAATGCAAGTGGTTGAGCGCCTAAAAAACAACGAGTTTATTGATATTGAAGCCCCTGCTGGTGAGGCTTTTTTTCGTCAAGACAGCCAACGCCCTCGCATCATGATTGCTGGCGGCACGGGGTTTTCATACATTAAGAGTATTATTGAGCAGCAAATTGCTAGCGGCCATACAATAAAAACACAGTTTTACTGGGGTTGTCGTAACGAGCAAGCCATGTACTACCAAGACATTGCCCGCCAATGGCATGCAAACCATGAATGGTTAGAGTTTATTCCCGTTGTTGAAGATGCACCAACTAATTGGAATGGCAAAAAAGCAAATCTACTTGAGCAAATTAAGCAAGATTATGTCAGCTTAGTGGGCTACGATATTTATATTGCAGGGCGCTTTGATATGGTTGGCGCCGCCCGTGAAGTCTTTCGCGGTATTGGCGTAGAAGAAGCTCACTTATTCGGTGATGCATTCGCATTTATTAAGTAAGCTCATCTCATAAGCTGAGCAGTACATAAGTAATAGCACACTGCGTGCTCAGTAATACAAAAATGCCGACTTAATCAGTCGGTATTTTTTATTCAGCCCCGCCCTTTAAAGCCGTCATTAGCCTTGTGGTTCCGATATCAATTCATTACCATAATCGCCTCTTTTCTATTTTCTAGGCTTACTTAATAATGAAGTTATCTGTTTTAGACCAAACCATTTTTGACCACTTGTACCGTGATATCAAAGAATTTCGCAGCACCTTTGATTTACCTATCGAAAATGCATCAAGTCTAGATGACAAAGCCGATACCCTGCACACTTCACTTATCATTGAAGAGCTCACAGAGCTTGCTGAAGCGGATTGCCGCGTTGAACAAGCTGATGCCATCGTTGACTCTGTTTACGTATTAATGGGCCGTCTAGTCCACTTAGGTGCAGCAAAAGTCAGCGACCGTCTAGAAATTAGTTATTTAATTGATTTATTACTGGCGGTTGCTAAAAACCGTGAAGTTAACTTCATTGAATGTTGGGATGAAGTTCACTCAAGCAACATGAGTAAAGTGTGCCGCACTGAGCAAGAGTTAACTGAAACCATTGCTCACTATGCTAAACAAGGCGTTGACATTGTTGGTAGTACTAAGGGTGAATTCATCATTGCTAAGTGTGCTAAAGATGTTGAAATGGCAGGTAAAGTGGTTCGTCAAGGTAAGGTATTAAAATCCGTTTATTACCGCCCAGCTGATCTCGAAAAAATAGTAAAAAACTAAGCGAACGGCCGTATTAATAGTTTGCATAAAAAAATGCGTCCACTGTGGACGCATTTTTTTATGGGTTACGTTTAGTGTAAATATGAATTTTTAAGCCGCTTCAGACTGCTCAATATCAGCCAGTGCCGCGACCACCTTTTCTGGTTCAACCACATTAATATGCACCACAGTCAGCTTTTCAACTAACTGCCCTAATCCACCAAAATACCATTGTGGCGTTTTAAAACGGATAGTGAGATTAGTCTGCTCACCTCGCCCTATTGATAATTCGTCATCGACAACCTTTTTGGTTGCTTGATTCACTGCAACCGTTTCAATCTCGTTAATATCGATCGCCATAAAACCCCAAATGGCATTATTAACCACTAACCTGTTGCGGATTCGATACATGGAATAACGGCGTGATATACGATAATTTGCCACCAGCATCACCAAGGTTAAACTGATGATTGAAGAGACGATAATCGCGGCTAATTCACTCCAGTTAACCAAAATCATATAGCTGGCAACACAGCTAGTTAAACAACCGCTAAGCATTAATGACAAATGCCAAGGCTTGGCACTCAATAGCTTAATGTGGCTAATGCCAGTGGGATGATTACGTGAAAACCATGGAATGGCGTAATACCAGTTAGTCGGCTCTCCAGCCACGATGAAGGCGATAAACAAAGCCTTTTCATCATCTGCGTATACCTCAACCGCACTCACTCGTGGATCGCCCTTTACCTTTCTGACCTTCAATAAGCCACGAATAATAGTAAACACTAAGTAAGCTTCAATGATCAACAACACCCCAATAATGGGGTACTTTAACCAAGCTACAAACTCAAAATAGTCGGCGATATCTGCCGGAAAGCTCAGCCTCGCCACCAAGCTGCTGGTACTTAAAATAATAATCAGCTTCCACCATTTCTGGCTGCCTTTTTTGATAATGCAGTACCAATATGCCAACGGTATTAAGCCAAAGTAGCCGATAGCGATAAGGCTTAGTCTTAGCTCGTCATTAGCAGTCGCTAGGGATTCTGGGGTTAACTGCACGCCAATAGTAAACAGTACTATCGCAAAGGCTAAAAACAGCAGTCGGTACTTAACTATGGGTCTCATATAACAATCCTTGTTATTGTTCTATAACTTAAAATTATGTTTATAACTTATGTTTATGGCTTATGTTTATGGCATAGGTTTATTGCTTAAATGTCTTATTTTTTGATAGAACTATTATTGCGCCTAATCAGTGACCACTAACCCCCGTTTTAGCATCAAACAGCCAGTCTAAGCCATAGATCGCCGACATCGGAAACGCCATACTGTGATTGGCTACAGGCATTAGCATTAACTTGGCATTGATACCTGAACCATTAGCTGCAGTTAAGCGATTTTTTTGTTGTAGCAGCTGATAAAATGACTTGGCATCTGCCACCATATCTTGCCCAAACTCGCTGTTTTCTGCCGTTTCTAACTCTCCGACACCAATAAATACATTGGCATTTATTGATTTAGTGATAAATTCCGGCTCGCGAAATTGCTTTAGTAACTGCTGGTTATCAAACCAAAATGGCGGACTCGCCAGTACATAGTTATTAAATAATGCGGGCTTATTACGTAAGATATAGGCGCCAAACAAGCCCCCTAACGCATGGCCAACATAGGTGTTTTGCCATGGCTGAGTGCGATAATGCTGATTCATATAAGGGATAATTTTATTGGCAAACAACTGCATGTGGCGCTGGGCCTCACCGGTGGCTTGGGTTCTGTTAGTATCAACTGACGGGGTGTAATCACGCATACGACTTGCTGCGGGGCTGCGGCCTTGCTGTCCTGATACTGCCACTAAAATAGCCTGCTGCATATCAGTACGGTCCATAGACAAACGAGTCACACCAGAGACCACTTGCAAGCTGTACACAGCATCAGTCATATAAATAACCGGATAGCTTTTTAGCTTATCAATTTGGTTATAGCTATTGGGCAGTTTGATATAAAGATTATAGGTGCGATCGCTATCCTCTACCTCAACCACTGTGGTATTCGGTATGGTAAAGCTTGCAAACGCGGCGGGCACCGCGCTTAAAAAGAGGCTACAGCATACGATACTGCGAAAAAGTATCATAAAGCGAGAAATGGTCATCAGCTATCCTTGTTGATGTAATTTTTCGCCCTATTCTACGCACTTATTGAAGAAAATAAATAATCTGCGCTCAATGCCATAAATAAAGCAAATCCGGCCCAGTTATTATTTAGAAAAGCCTTAAAACATGGCGCGCGTTCGCGACCATAAATAAGCCATTGCTGATAACTGCTAAAGGCAATAAAGGTGCTAATGCCAATGCCATACAATAACCCACGTTCAGCAGACCAACCGGCCATAATAAAACACCCTAGGGCCGCTAACTGAAACGCGGCAATCCATTGGCGGTCGTATCGGCCAAATAAAATGGCTGTGGATTTAATGCCGACTTTTAAGTCATCATCTCTATCAACCATGGCATACATGGTGTCGTAAGCTACCGTCCAACACCAATTGGCAACAAATAACCACCAAGCTTCCATGGGCACATAACCTAGCTGCGCAGCGTAGGCCATAGGAATTGACCAGCTCCACACTATGCCTAAAAACATTTGCGGCATATTGGTTACCCGTTTCATAAACGGGTACATGATGGTTAAGATAATGCCGACAACCGATAGTTTTACCACTAGCGGATTTAAAAATAATACTAAGCTAAACGCGATTAATGCCATCACCACAAATAATATCAGCGCTTCCTTACTGCTGATTTCACCTGAGGCTAAAGGCCGCATCTTAGTGCGCTCAACATGGGCATCAAGTTTTCGATCTGCAAAGTCGTTAATCACGCAACCACAAGCACGCATAACGACCACCCCTAGCATAAAGATGATCAACACCTTCACATCAGGCATGCCACCCGCTGCAAGCAATAACGCCATTAAACACGGCCACATTAGCAACAAGGTACCAATGGGCCTATCAAGGCGCGTTAAGCGTTTATAAACCGATATTTTTTGTTGTAACATCCATGAGACTGCTGACATGGTTTACTTCACTCCTGCAATTGAAGTTGTATCACTTCTTATTTGTCATCTCGCATAACCCACGAGTGACTTTATTATTTCGCTTAGAATTATGTCCGCTCTAGTAAAAAATTACCCTAACACGCTTCAAGTTTTGCCAATGAAACCAGTAACCATTTGCTACCAAAGTCTGTAAAACTGACTTGAACACGCGCTTTATCTGCTGTGCCTTCAAAATCTGTCACTATGCCTTGGCCAAATTTAAAGTGTTTTACTTTTTGACCCACTTTAAAGCCACTGTCATTGGCAATAGATTGTCTTGGCACATTAAAACGGCTGCTCATTTTAGGCGCTGACACTGACGCTTTCATGCGAATTTCTTCAACATACTGGCTGGGGATTTCACCAATAAAACGCGATGGACTGGCATAGTCCTCACGGCCATAAATGCGGCGTGACTCAGCATAACTGATATACAATTTTTGCATCGCACGAGTCATGCCTACATAACAAAGACGGCGTTCTTCATCTAAACGATCACCTTCATCTAATGCCATTTTACTTGGAAAAATACCTTCCTCAACCCCAGCCATAAACACCACTGGGAACTCCAAGCCTTTAGCTGAATGCAAGGTCATTAGCTGCACGGCATCGGTAAACTTGTCTGCTTGGCCTTCGCCCGCTTCTAATGCTGCGTGAGATAAAAAGGCATTTAGCTCGCCCATATCTTCAAGTTCTTCTGGCATTTCAAAACTGCGGGCAGCGGTGACCAGCTCATTTAAGTTTTCGACTCGTGATTGGGCTTTTTCGCCTTTTTCGGCTTCGTACATAGCTCGCAGGCCTGAACGCTGGATAACCTTGTCGGCCATGCCATATAGACTCATATCGGCAGTATCAGTGCGCATGCCAATCACTAAATCCATAAAGCCATTCACGGCATTGGCAGCGCGGCCAGTAAGGACTTTTTCTTCAATTAAGCGCAAGCTTGCCTGCCACATAGTCATTTCTTGCTGACGTGCGGTTGAGCGAATGATATCAAGGGTACGATTACCAATACCGCGAGTTGGGGTGTTAACCACCCGTTCAAAAGCAGCATCATCATTTTGATTATTGATAAGACGCATATAACCCATGGCATCTTTAATCTCTTGGCGCTCGAAGAAACGCAGGCCACCGTAAATTCGGTAAGCTAGCCCTTTATGGAGTAAGGCTTCTTCTAATACTCGCGACTGGGCATTGGAGCGGTATAAAATGGCACACTCTTCTAACTTGCCGCCGTTATTTTGCCACTCAGCCATTTTGCCAACAATAAAGCGCGCTTCATCCATTTCATTAAAGGCGCAATAAACCGCAATAGGCTCACCCGCATCGTCTTCAGTCCACAGTTTTTTACCTAAACGCTCAGGGTTGTTGGCAATTAGATCATTGGACGCATTAAGGATATTGGCTGTGGAGCGATAGTTTTGCTCCAGCTTAACCGTGGTGGAACCTGGGAAATCGGTTAAGAATTTATGTAGATTCTCAACTTGGGCACCGCGCCAGCCGTAAATAGATTGATCGTCATCGCCAACAATCATCACATTGGCTTCTTTGCCTGCCAGCACTCGGATCCACGCATATTGAATGGCGTTGGTATCTTGGAATTCGTCCACCAAGATATGCTTAAAGCGTTCTTGATAATGGGCTAATACATGGGGTTTATTGAGCCATAATTCATGGGCGCGCAATAAAATTTCAGCAAAATCAACAAGGCCTGCTCGGTCGCAAGATTCTTGATAAATTTTATAGATGTTTAATAAGTTTTGCTCAATAGGAAAACCACCCGCATCGATATGCTTTGGGCGTAAGCCTTGGTCTTTTTTGCCATTAATGTAGCCTTGGCACTGACGCGGCGGATATTGCTTGTCATCTAAATTGAGACTTTTAAGAATACGTTTTAATAAACGTAACTGATCGTCTGAATCAATAATTTGGAAGCTTTGGGGTAAATTGGCATCTTTAAAGTGAGTGCGCAGCAAACGATGGGCTAAACCGTGGAAAGTACCAATCCACATACGGCCCATGTTACTGCCAACCACTTTCTCAACCCGCTCACGCATTTCTGCCGCGGCTTTATTGGTAAAGGTTACCGCAAGGATAGAGTATGGACTTTGTTGTTCGACCTGCATAAGCCAAGCAATACGATGGGTTAATACCCGAGTTTTACCACTGCCTGCTCCAGCTAAAACTAACATGCTTGAAAGCGGTGCGCCCACTGCTTCACGCTGCTTTGCGTTTAGGCCGTCTAATAATGATGATACGTCCATTGGTCCTCCCAAAAATCAAGCTGGAAGTATACCAGTTCCTAGGCGGCTGCGACTAGGAACTGTAACGGATTCTTTATGGGGATTTTATTGTGATGACTTGTGAGCTAAGTAGCGGGCTGAACTAAAACCACTGCGTAGCAATTTAAGCAATCTCAGCGGCCACTACCGAGATTTCAACCAATAATGCCTCACGGGCCATTTTAGCGGCAACACAAGCTCGAGCAGGGGCGTAACCTTCAATGACCCAGGCATCCCATACCGCGTTCATTTCAGCAAAGTAAGCCATATCTTTTACGTAAATGGTTGCCGATAACATATGCTTTTTATCACTGCCCGCCTGCAGTAATAAGGCTTCCACTTTGTCCAACATGGTTTGGGTTTGTTCGGTGATGTCTTTAGTGGCATCTTGGCAAACTTGGCCACATAAATAGATGGTGCCGTTATGTTTGACAATCCGGCTCATACGGGTTTTAGTTTCAATTCTTTCAATGCTCATGGTGCGCTCTTTTAATCTGTTAATGTCGCTATTATCAGTTAAGTCAGCTCACAATGACAACTGAGAAAATATAGCTATCCAATAACTCGCGCATTTAAGCAGGCTGTTAATCAAAAATAAAAATGCCTTGTCAGCAGTATCTGGCTAACAAGGCATAAGATTGAAATACGATTGATTATTTGAATATTAGTTAATCACTAAGACTTGTGGGTCATTGGTTAAGCTATGACTCCACTGCTGATAGATAGGCTCACTGCCATCATAAAACCATACCACTGCCATTAATGCTCGTTGATGGTTGGCCACCAATAACTCTTCAGACAATGCGCCTTCATCAAGGGCGCCACGTAATAAGCAAGATTCAAAGTTCACGCTCACTTGGGTGCCATTTTGCTGATAATCGTCACACAATGAAAAGTAACCACGCTTACTTGATGCGAGCTGCACATCAATGCTTAAAGTAAACGCCGCTTGTAGATCAAAATCGGCATCAACCACCAAGTCATCAATTGAGGTTGCTGGCGGCGTTTCTGGCTCTGTAGGTGTTTCAGGTTCCGTTGGCGTCTCAGGTGTCGTTGTCTCTGGTGTTGTATCTGTCGTGGTATCTGGTGTTGATGTCGCAGGTGTTGTCACCGCAGGCGTCGTTGCTGTTGCAGGCGAGCTATCATCGCCACCACCGCCGCCACAGGCTGTTAAAAAGCTTAATGATAGAGCCATGGCTAGGCTAGTGGCTCTTTTAGTCCCTATTTTAGTGCCTGTGTTACAAGCCGTGTTAATGCCTGTTTTCATGCCTGTGTTAATGGCATTCTTCGCTGTTAATAACGTATTTGCTGCCACTTGAGTTTGAGTTAATGTATTCATAATATTCACCTTAAAATTCCATTTCTTGCTTAAATTGATTGATTAAATTCACACTAATTACTGTCAGGGTTAATCCTTAAACAGTAGCGAGTCAGTGGCGGTCAAATACCAATAAGGTTTGGTCTCACCGCTGGCATCTGCAGCAAACTCAATAAACTCAACATAAGCGGCATCAACACGTTGTAGCTCTGCAGGGTGCTGCCATGTATCAGGCACCTCAATTGCCCAACTCATACCATTTTGGTCTTGGAAATAGTGCCCTTGTGATGCCGTTGAAGCATCGTCATGCATCCCTAAAAATCGCGTATCAAATTTATCGGTTGGTGCTTTGTTTTTCAGATGGATCTCTAATTTACGTCCTGGGTTTTTACCATCAGTAATATTCTTAGCCGCTAGGCTATGATCCGTACCTGGAGTGGCAAAAATGAATGGGTCATAGGGGAACTCAGGCATATCATCAACATGTACCGCATCAACAAACGGCACTGTCATTTGCCATGTTGCGCGGTATTGGGTGCCGCAACCCGGTTCAGTTCTGAAATATTGACAGCCATTACCCGCACTGACGTGTTGCCATAAGTCTTCAGTAAATAACAGCACCGCATTGGTTTGCCCGTCTTCAAGTGGTGAGCTGGTCTGCTTAACCCCTTGGGCGCTCCACTCAATGGCTGACTCTTGCACATTGCCGCGGCCAATATCATGTAATTGCACCGCAAAGCCATTGTGATACCAAGCGCCCATTGCCACTAATTGCGCATCAAAGCCCACGCGACGAACCATGTCATTTTTACTGTATTGGCTAATACGTAACTGCATCACCACATCGTTCATATCAAAGTCACCTTGAAAAGGGTATAAATCCTCATAAGCTAACGTGGTGTATTCTGACGATGAGGGGTAATAGCTGATAGTGATGCCGGTTTCAGTGACAGTGATAGGATAATCTTCCACTTCACCATCACTGACACCACCTGTTGGTAATAAGCTGGCCTCTGAGCTCAAACGAAAACGTGACCAGGTTGCGCCAGTTTTAGCCCAATTAGGTACGTTAATCGTCACAGTTGATGTGCCGCTACTCACTGAGCGGGCAATAATCACTTGGTCTTCACTATCAAACTGACCATCTTGGCCCCAATCAATCCAGCCGTTAATATAAGCACCATCCCCTTCTACTGTGATTAATAACACCGCCTCTTCACCCACTTCAAAACCGGTTGGCATGCTGATACCATCTTCATCATCAATACCATCACTTTCATCATCAGATAACGGCGCAGGATAACCGTCGGACTCATTATCAATAACACTGCCTAATGACATGCCGGCAACCATATTATGGCGGGCACCATTTGAATCAATTAGGGTACCGTAACTGTCTGGCGCATCACCAAAATCAACATTGTCTCCCACTGGCACTTCTGCTAATGCACAACGAGCACCATCATTTGAAGAAGATGACGGCCCGTATGAAAACAACTCTGCGGTAGGGTTATCACTTTCAACGTTGACCTTATACACATTGCCATCGCCGTTGTTACTTAAATAAAGGTTGCCATCGGGGTCAAAAAACTGCGCCCCAAAGGTAAAGCTACCACTGCTTTTAGTAATAACGGTTGCTAAGGTTTCAGCGGCACCTGTTGTGGGGTCAATCTTGAGTAAGTTACCTGTACTGCCGTTAGTCACTGCGTATAAAAAGCCGTTGCTTGGATGAAAGGCAAAATCTGTTACGTTGTAAGTGGCATTGGTTTTACTGCCTGGGACAATGTTCATTGGGTGATTATTGCCATCTAACGGCACAGTAAATAAGCCTTGGTTTTTACGGTATCCGTACCAAACGTTTTCATTGATGGCGACATCACCTACGTAGAAGTTACCCGCTGCAGCAGCTGAGCTGTCTTTTACGATCGTTAGTGGCTCAACTTGGTAATCTTCACCCACCTTACCGACAGTGCCATGCTGATAATCCCAGCCATAAAGGTAATTATCTGTGTAGCTGAAACCAACACCATTAAATCCTTTGGTCAGTCCCATATCAGGCGACAATACCGAATAACTACCGGTACCAAGTTCAACTCCAAAGGTTTTTGGAATGCCTGCTGGCGTTTGAATAATAAATGCTTCGGTAGGACAGGCATTGAATGGCTCAGCGGCATTGGTATTAGCACTGAACAAAGCCATGCTAGTACCAATAGCAATACTGCTTAAACCAAGAATATTGATGATTTGAGAGTGAAGTGGTTTCACGTTAACTATTGTTGTGTTTAATGTTTGCATATTGGCATCTCGCTATTCGTTATCAGGATGTACTGGGATAATGCATAGTGGATGCCAACTTTTATTGTTGCTTAAATACAATAGCTTATACTTATAACGAGATTGTAGTTCAATGCTAGAATGCATTCTGCAACGCATTCTGAATTTAAGAAGATGGGGTATTGGAGTGAGAAGGGGTATTAAGTCAGGGTGCTAGAGATGAGTCACTTTTACATAATTAAGTGTTAGCTGGTTTTCTTATGTTTCCAAACTGCATTTGGATTTAAACCATGGGTTTTCTTTTTGTATTTCCAAACTTCGTTTGGATTAACGTCGTGGGTTTTCCACCCACACCCGACCAAAAGGGTATCAACAGCAATACCCTCTTGGATCACCTTGCTGCCCCCGACGAAAAATGCTGAAAAGCGCATGTTTTCAAGGGATTGATCCAGCTTTTAACTTCGTTTGTTGCTAACTTCGGACCCTGTTTATTATAAAGAGTGAAAATGCTAACGCTTCCGATGGTGCATCCATGCTCCGCGAAAGCTATGCTCACATCCATGTGAGCATCACGCTATTTTCTTCAACATCCTCAATTCAAATTGAGCCTTTTAGCAGATTAGATTCTTGATCTTTTAGCTTTTTAATTACCACGAATACAATCAAATCGAAGAGATAATAAACCCAGTGTAGATGCAGCAGCGAGCTTCCAAAACAGGGATGTTTTGGCAGAGCTTACATGGACGTACTTGCAGCGTCTCGCAGTTGTATCTACACATAAGCCTGCGGCAGGCAATGGATTAGATTGAAGTAATGGACTTAGATAAGCTAGCCAACAAAAACTAAGTAAAACATTGAACTAGGCTCATAAGTTATATTAAGGTAGAACCACTTAAGGACAGAGTTAGCTAACCTCGAACGCAATCTTCGAGCACGCCATTTAGGGAAGAAAAAGCCATTAAATAATGATGTGCCTATCAACTCCCTTATAAAGTTTACTCTGACCACACTAGTTAAGGAGTTTTCATGGGTAGCATACATAATTACTATTTAGTTGGGTTCATGCTCTTATCCGCAATTTTAAATGCATTCATAGAAAATGAGAGTATCGGAATAAAGTTACTTTGCTTACTTTTATTATTCACAACTTTCATCTTTGCCTCTCTCTTTCATTCTTTAAAGGTTAAAGTTGCAAAAGAGAAAACGACGAACAAAGCACACATAATAAGCTGATTAATAGGAAAATTTAACTATTCACCCCTCAAAATTTTAGCCAACTATTTTTTGCCAATTAGTAGGGCTTTAGGAGATTTGCGATGATTTCATATCAATCAACAGCCGATCTTTATGCATCGGCAGATATTACATTTAAAAACATGCGCTCATATTATGAACACTATTCTGTAAATTGGGAACAGTCTAAGATACATGAGCAAATTGTTGACCTAGAAAACTGGGACATTCTTTACAACGCTTCGGTCGTGGGTGCAATTCGTTTAGCCTTTGATAATGATGGGTGTTATATCCGAGATTTACAGGTTAGTGAAAAATTTCAAAATAATGGTATTGGTGCAGCAGCCCTAACAGAGTGTGAACGGTTAGCAATTAAAGCTGGTGTAAATAAACTTAGGCTACGAGTTCTCAAAATTAGTCCTGCATATCATCTATACATTAAGAATGGCTTTGAGGTAGATAAAGAAGAAGATAGGTTCTTTTATATGTCGAGAAAAATCTCCTAACAAGAAATTAATCACATTAACCATTTAACACTCAACCACGCTTATCTTCCAATAGCTGCACAAATAAGCTTTTCCATGCTTGTTGAAGCTGCAGCCATTGCTGAGTACGCCAATCCTCGATTTGGGCATGCTGCTGTTTTTGACCATGATTGTCGACTTGCTCATAAACGTAAGCAGGCACATGGCTTGATAATAGAGCGCTTGATGAGTTAACACTCGATAAGTAACGCTCAATAGCATCGGCCAGTGAGTTAACAAATTGCTTATCATCTTGGCCGCTAACCTTAGCCTCAACGATATTACCCATGTTTTGCAGTTGATGCTGACGAATTTGATCCCCCAAACCATCCACATCGGTTGAGATAATGGCTTTACTCATTGCCATAGATTCAATAAATACTAAACCAAAAGGCTCCCAGCGTGATGGAATAATTACCCCGTCACATTGGTCTAAAAAGCGAGGCACATCGTCAACCTTGCCCACCAGCTTTATATTATCAAGCTGAGAAACTAACTGTTGTAGCAAAGGTAATTGCTCACCTTCACCGGCTAACAATAATCGACACGGTGACTTAACCTGATGCATGGCTTTGAGTAATAAATCAAAGCCTTTTTGTGGATGAAATCGGCCATAGGCGGCTAACACAGGAACCCTATGATTAGCGTTTTTTGGGGAGTGGCTTTTGTTGGCGATAAAACAGCTTAAGTCTCGCCCCTGCCCTAACTGAGCGATTTTGTCTGCAGGTAATAGCTTATGAGCTAGCATCCATCGCTGCTGTGAGGGTGAAATGGACACCACTTTATTCATTAACCGATAGCTTAATTTAAGCATGAAATAGAAACGTTGCGGATGTGCAATTTGCTGATTAACAAACTGTTCGCTGTAGTGATGTTCTTGCAGGATAAATATGATCTTAGGATGACGCAATCTGAGCCATGCAATATTTAGCAGTTTGCGCCAGTTTGAGGCGCCATGAAAACAGACAATATCAGCGTCCAATGTCGTATTCTGCCAACGGCTAAAATCCAGCTGACGAATGTCAAATTCAAATGCCAAAGTGAGGATGTCAGAGCCACACAAACTGTGCAACGCAAAATTAACGCCGCCCATATTAGGGTCATCGACACAATGCAAAATTCTCGCTTTCACTCTGACTCCTTGAGCTATCAATAACCGGCTTATTAAATTAAAGCACTGTTAAAACAATATACTTGTCTCAGTTAAATCGCAAAATTTACTACGCGTTCAGCTTCAGTCCGTCGTTAAATACTTTTGCTAAATACATAATGTTAAATACATAAAAAAAGAGGCTAAACTTAGCCTCTTTTAATTAAATTTTACCACTAAACAATTATTTGGCTTTCTTATTATCTTCCAGACCCATGCTATCCATCCAATAATCAAAATTAATCATATTGCCGGGTAACACCACACGGTTATCTTTATCTTTTAAGCCATCAAGCTGTTTGAGGTATTGTTCACCTAACTGCAGTCTTAAGGCACTCTGACCGCCGGGTTTAGAGATCACTACCGCCAAGCGCTCAATGGATTCTGCAGTGGCTTTAGCAAGCGTTAAAATCTCTTCGCCTTTGCCTTCAGCCTCATTGATACGGCGCTGCATTTCACCCTCTGAGCGGTTAATGGTTTCAGCCATCACACCTTCTGAGCGGTTAATTTTACTCTGCTTGTCACCTTCACTTTGGGCTAATAATGCACGGCGCTCACGCTCAGCATTAACCTGCATTTCCATGGCATTTTTAACGGTTTCTGGTGGGGTAATGTTTTTAATTTCATAACGATGCACTCGAATCCCCCAAATCGCTCCAGCTTCGTCCAGCACTTGTACGACCTTGGCCGAGATAATGTCGCGCTCTTCAAACGTGCGGTCTAAATCTAAGGTACCAATGACTGAACGTGTGGTGGTTTGCGCTAATTGGATCGCTGCATAACGATAATCCGTTATGCCGTAACTGGCTTTAACGGGATCGGTAATCGAGATATAAATGACGCCGTCTACTTCAACGTTAACTTCATCGCTAGAAAAACACTCTTGCGGTGGCACATCGATAGTTTCTTCTTTTAGGTCATGGATATAGGCCACTTTATCAACAAAAGGCACTAAAGCATGAAAACCGGCATCTAAGGTGCTGTGATATTTACCTAGTCGCTCAACAATGTAAGCTGACTTAGTGGGTACTAAGCGGATAGATTGGAATAATTTCAGCACAAAAATAACAAAAATCACCCCCCAAATACCCATAACAATTAAATCGGTATCAATTCCATTCAACATTAGCGTGCTCCTTTTACTGGGCTGTTAGTTACGGCATGGGTCACTTGCTCCATCCCTTCAAAGAAGCCTTCTAACTTGGCCATTTCAGCAGGCACCACTGAGACTTGTGTTTCAGTTAAAATGTCACCCACTTGGCTAATAAACTGCTCTTTCAGCATCATATTCATCGCATCGTTACCACCTTGGTTAGCCAGTGCGGTGCAAATCATATCCATGCCTTCAGCTTTCGCTTTGGCAATAATGGTAATTTCTTGGCCAGAGCCAATCGCTTCATTAATGCGTTTTCGCTTTTGCCCTTCTGAGAGGTTAATGGCCTCTTGGCGCTCACCTTGAGAGATATTAATCATGGCGTCTTTTTCAGCATTGGCTAAAGTGATTTCAGCCCGTTTTCTACGCTCAGCTTCCATCTGTTTTTCAAGGGTGTGGATCACGTGTATTGATGGGGAGATATTTTTAATCTCATAGCGAAGCACTTTAATGCCCCAAGGATCTGACGCTTTGTCAATTTCACGAACAATAGACTCGTTCAAACTGTCACGCTCTGAAAAGGTTTGCGATAGGGTCAATTTACCAATTTCTGAACGCATGGTGGTTTGCGCGAGGTTAACCGCAGCTTTACGGTAATTTTCGATACCGTAACTGGCTAACTTGCCATCCATCACTTTAAGGTAGACCAAACCATCAACTTCCAGCTGGGTGTTATCTTTTGAAATACAACTTTGTGGTGGTACATCTAGTACTTCTTCACGAGTATCGTGGCGATAAGCTACCCGATCAACAAATGGCACTAAAAAGTGAAACCCTGGTTGTAATACGGTTCTAAATTTACCTAAGCGCTCAATCACATTGACCTCTCGCATCGGTACAATCAACATCAATTTATATAAGATAAAAAATATAAATAAAATGGCTATAGTTAGTTCAAACATATGTCCCCTTCCTTTTGCAAAACATGTTCAGGTAGCGTAGCCCCCTATACATGACTTAATTCCTTTACTCAGTTGGCACTCTGTGTGGTGACCAAATCAATAAAACCTAATTCTGCTATTTTGTGACTAATCTTGTTTATCAGTGAAGCTTTCGCCCATTAACTCAGTTTCTGCATATGGCTCAACCACTAAGGCAATATTATCTCGGCAAATAATTCGCACTTTAGTGCCTGCTTTTATTTCAGTGCCATCCCCTAGTGCTGACCACTCAGTACCAGAAAACAACACCCGACCGGTTTTTTCACCCGGGCCAATATCAGCTTTAACTGTGACAACTTGATTATATAAATCCATTTCCTCATCGGTATTATCCACATGCTTGTCACCACCAATCATTTTTTGGGTGATATGGCGAAAACTAAGCAATAGAACCATTGAGGTGATAAACCATAAAGTGAAGCTTTGCGCGGTGCCATCGACGATACCGGTAAATAAGGCTGCGGCCACAATGACACAGGCTGCACCTAATAAAATGACGATGCCACCGGGAACAATAATTTCCGACAACATCAGCCCTATACCGACGATTAACCAGATACTGGTTGGATTAGAAAATTCCATATACCCCCCTGTAAAAACGTTATCATATGTTCCTTTAAGCTATAAAACCCGAACTTGGATAAGGTTTTATAGAGCTGATAACTTTAAATTGATAACTACTACACAGTGGTAATAGTGGTGCTACCTCAAGCACAGGATATGGGCACTCTTTAACCCATATATTGGTCGTTAATATCACGACATATTATGTCAACAATACAGGATATTGATGATATTGCAATCATATTTCATTGCTAAAGCTTAGCAGTAACTGTATAAAAATCGGATAAATCAATAAAAAGAAGGCAATAAAAAAGGTGCCTAAGCACCTTTACATTCAATTAGTTAAATATATTAAGCTAATAGTTTTTTCGCAGCTGCAACCACAATTGCAACCGCGCTGCCTTCGGTTTTCTTCATCATGGCTTCATCAGGAATTTCTTGCTGGGTACGATTAACGATAACCCCAGCAACACACGCTGCGCGCCAGCCTTGTGTTGCACACATAGTAAATAGCGTTGCTGACTCCATTTCGTAGTTCAATACGCCCATGGCTTGCCACTCTTGCATTGAGCCCACAAAGCGGCTGGTTACACGTCCTGAGACCGTATCGTAACGTTCTTGGCCTGGGTAGAATGTATCAGATGATGCTGTGATACCCACATGAGGCTCTTTGCCTGCGTCACGACATGCTGCCACCATAGCGGTAGTACAGTCAAAGTTAGCAGCCGCTGGAAACTCAAGTGGGGCAAAGTGTAAACTGGCGCCATCTAAGCGCACTGAAGCTTGCGTGACAATAACATCACCGACATTTACATGTGGTTGAATCGCGCCAGTGGTACCAACGCGTAAGAAAGTCGTCACACCTAGTTGTGCTAACTCTTCTACTGCGATAGATGTTGATGGTCCGCCAATACCTGTTGAACATACGACAACCGCTTTACCATCAATATAAGCAAGATAGCTGGTGTATTCACGGTGACTTGCTAAAAAAGTCGCATTTTCCATTAATTCGGCGATGCGCTTAACGCGCTCAGGATCCCCTGGAACAATCGCTAAGGTTGCGCCATCAAGCATTTGCTTGGTTAATCCTAGGTGAAATACGTCGGCCATATTGAAAACCCCTTTCATATTTGAAGATATCATTCTAATTGTGACGACTGTAACCCACAAGCCACGCTATGAAGGTTAACTGGGTCACATAAATTCTGTTATTAAACATTCGAGTGATGATTAAAAATTACAAATGTAACTAACATCACTAATTTACAGCACCATAAATCAGCAAAGGCTAAATAGCCAATTTTAGTTGATTAAAAAGTTTTTGGGGCAATCAATTAATTATTGATCCCGGTCACATTACCTACAGCCAAGTAGCGCTAATTTGTAGTTAACATTAGATAAAAGGAGTAAGTCGATGTTTCCAGAGTACCGTGAGCTAATCAGTAAACTTAAAACCTCAAATGCCCATTTCTCAAAGATTTTTGATGAACATAATCAGCTAGATGAGCAGATAAAACATCATGAGCAGCATTACAGTAGCGATAGCACCCCAGAGCTGAAAATACTAAAATCAAAGAAGCTGCATTTAAAAGAAGAAATTTTTACCATGCTGCAAAAGCAGTAATGGCTATTGCGTATTAATCGCCAATATTGGCGATCAAAAAAGGACGCTTGAAGCGTCCTTTTTGTTGGCTCATGTAAACCATCTGTTTAGCGAGAGCAGTTATTTTACGGCGCTAAGTGCTTTGATTAAGGTTTCGTTTGAATCAAAGTTCTCGATGCTAACAACGGTTAACTTATCTAGGGTCACCATAGTGGCCATATCTTCTTCAGTAGGCCAGTTTGCAGTTGCATCGCCTTCACGATCTAACCCCATAGCAAACGGTAAATCCTTCATTTGGGGGATAGCCACAAAGCGAGCAATCAATGATGGCATACCGCTGATATCAGCAATATACACCAAGTTTGCAGGTTGCTGCTCAGTCGTTGTAGCTTCTAATGCCGCTTGAATGAACTCGCCACCTTTCATGCCGCGACTAAACAAAACCACTTGAGTTTGTTCATTAACCACTAGCGGTTGTTCAAATTGATCTTCTAAGGTAATTGGCTCAATTTTATCATTCACGACAAACACATTCGCCTGTGCTGAAGCCATAAAAAGTACACTAACTGCAAATAAAAGCGCTTTCATGTTATTTTCCTGAATTAAGTGATAAGCCCTTATTTGAAATGACAAATTGTTTGGGCATTTTTGCTAATAAGGTCTTAAATTAAAAATAGCCAACTCACTATACTCGAATCTGTGATTCGACTTTATTACATTGGATTAGAATCATGATGCACCTCACGGATTAATACAGACTTAATTATTCGCAATAACAGAGGCTTCAACAATAAAGTAGCGACAGCAATAAGTGTTAATTAATTGCAAAAATGACTTTATTACCATTGGAATATCACGCATTATTTCTCTGTTAATTCGTCAAAAATAAGAACATCATCATGAATGAAACAAGCTTAGATCAAGAACTGCAGCAAATACAGAATGTCTACGACCTTCTTACTGAATTTATTGTGCAATACAGCTTTCAAATTGTTGGCGCTGTCATCATCTTACTTATCGGTATCTGGATAGCGAATAAAGTATCGAACTTCGTTGTTAGCCAATTCGAAAAGCACGATATTGATGTCACTTTAGGTAACTTTGTATCTAACTTAGTGAGAATTTGCATCATTGCGATGGTGGCGATCATTTCGCTAGGGAAACTCGGTATTAGCGTCACCCCAATGGTGGCCGCAATTGGTGCCGCATCATTAGGTGCAGGTTTAGCACTTCAGGGGATGCTGGCCAACTATGCTGCTGGGGTCACCATTATTGTTACCCGACCTTTTGTTATTGGTAACACCATTGAAATTAAAGGTGTGGCTGGAGTGGTAAAACAAATTCAGCTCGGCTTAACCATATTAACCAATGAAGAAGGCGAGTTAATCAGTATCCCTAATAAACATATTGTCGGTGAAATACTGCATAACTCTCATGAATATAAGCTAGTCGACACTCAATTTAATATTGATTATCAAACCGATCCCCAGCAAGTGATTAAATTGATTTCAGATGCTGTCATGAGCCATGGAGGCGTCAGCCAAACGCGCACTCCACAAGTGGGCATTAATGATTTCAACAGTATCGGGATGGAAATCGGTGTGCGTTATTGGGTGCCAACCAATAGCTATTTTGAAGACAAGTACCAAGCGAATTTAGCCATAATCAAAGCGCTTAAATCAGCTGATATAACCATTCCATGTCCTGTAAGAGAAATACATTTGCAGCAGTAGCTTAGCCCGTAAAATATGTCTTCAGGCGAATGCTAAAAGCTAAGTAAACAATCGTTATTTCAACGTAAAATATCTAAGTATTCTCAGCCAGTTTATATAATAACTGGCTGAATTCAGCTTTATATTGTCACCGTTATAGTCATCAGTAAAAGTCACCATTTGCTTACTAAATGTCATCAAAACTTGACATGAGTAATTTTTAGTTACATAGTTAGGTCAAGTTTACTTTACTTAAAGACAAGCTAACTTGAAAGGAATGATTTATGAATACACCTAACTCAACAGAAAATGATTGGAAAAAGTGCAATAACGTTAACAGCAATCGTTTAGCCAAATGGACCGCTGCATGGGTCATCACACTCGCGATATCGACTTTTGGTCCAATGTTTATTTGGTCGCAACATGACATCATTACCGCCGCTGCGATTGGATTTAATTTTTTGGTCGGTATCGGGATGATTTTCGCTAATAAAAAACACCTAGCTTCCCTTGATGAACTACAACAAAAAATTCAGCTTAACGCCATGGGGCTGAGTTTAGGCGTCGGATTAATTGTGGGCATCAGTTATTCAACGCTCGACACCACAGGGCTGATTAATGCTCATGCAGAGATATCTCACTTAGTCATCATCATGAGTTTGACCTACATGGTGGGGATAATTTTAGGCAATAGGAAGTACCGATGAAAAACAGATTAAAAGTACTTCGCGCAGAACGGGACTTAACCCAAGCACAACTGGCAGAGTTACTGAGCGTTTCCAGACAGACTATTAATGCTATTGAGAAAGGAAAGTTTGATCCAAGTTTGCCATTGGCATTTAAAGCGGCGCGCCTTTTTGGGCTAACCATTGAAGATATCTTTCAAGATGAGGCATAACCTGCCTCTTCGTCAGCTCAATACCACTCAGGCCGTTAAGGTTTTATGCATAAATAGGCTGCTAGGGTCATTATCATAATCAGCAAACTTATCGCCAATGTCAAAACCAAAGCTTTGATACAATTGCCTTGCGGGTTTAAAAAAATCCATTGAGCCGGTTTCTAGGCTTAACTTCTCATAACCCTGACATTTAGCAAACGCTAGCATATGTTGCAGTAAGTGCTTAGCAACACCTTTACCGCGATGTGCATTAGCAACCCGCATCGACTTTATTTCACCGTGGCTGGCAGTTAATTGTTTAATTGCGCCGCAGCCAAGTAGCTGCTGATTTTCCCACACAGTCCAAAAGGTAATATCATCTTGGCGCAGTTTTGTTAAATCTAGCGCATGGACACTTTCTGCTGGCGACGTGGCGTACATGTCCTGCAAGTGTTCATTTAATAGTGCCGCCACCTCAACGCCAGACAAATCATCGACTCGAATATCCATGTTTGAACTCATGCTCATAAACCTTCTATTTTTAGTCTTGTTTAACCAAAAGCCATAATTCAAACACTGACTCTGAGCGCTAAATCTATTATTGACTCTGCAGTGATAGCTGCCATATTTATTAGCACAATATACATTAATGGATTGATTATATGCGCAAGACTTATTTAACTGCTAGCCCCTTAATTTGCTTGATAGCATTCACTCTCATGGGCTGTGCATCGGGGCCTGCCAGCCTGCAACAAGGACCGGACGCTGAAATAACCAAAGAAGGTTTAGTTAAAGTCGATAACTCCAGACTGGCCTTATCGTACGCAAGACCCGATGTAAATTGGCGCCAATATACCAAACTGTACTTTGAACCGACCCAAGTCACCAATGATCATCCTGAAGGTTATCGAGCGCCTCGAATTAATAAACAAACTGAAGGGCCTAATGCCACCTACGACTTACCCCAAGAGTCCCTTGATAAAATGGCGCTGCAATTTAGTAAAACCGTTAGCGATGTGTTCAATAGTGAGCAGCCCTTTGAGTTAGTCACAGAAAAAGGTCCTAACACCTTAGTGATTGAAACCGCTGTAACCGATATCCGCTTAAGCGCGCCAATTGAAAAATCCCGCCGAAGCTATAATTCCATGGGAAAAACTTATACCCAAAACTCAGGCTCAATGGTGTTATTGGCGGTACTTAAAGATGGACAAAGCGGTGAAGTGTTAGCCAAAGCGGCTGATCGCGGTGTGGGCTTTGATCAATGGCGTCAAAACACCCAAGTATTCAATTGGGGTGATGTTAAAACGGTTTATCGTCACTGGGTCAATGATTTCAAAAATGCCTTAATGACGGCGGTAGCCGAAGAATAGAGTCAATAGCAATAAGCCTTAAAAACATACTCGATAAGCTCTGTGCCAATTGTGATACCACAATTGGCACTGTTAATTACAAGCCCCGCTGCCATTCTTGGCGTAACGGAATACTGCCTTTAATCGCTTGTTCTACTTGAGCCAGTAATTGCGGCTTATCTTTGCCTAAAACGCCTTTCAGCACTAAATAGTTTGAGGCATGATCAGAACGAAAAATAGTTTTCTCCAGTGTAAGGCCCGATAACAAAGTTTGCATTTCGGTCAACAGCCCCAGTTGATCGGGCAACACAAAATCACCATCAAATGCCTGATCCATTCTCTCGGTCCCCAATGGCAATGTCACCACCAAGGTAGATAAATACTCAGGCTGAGCTTGATTCATCAACTCTGCAGATGCCTTAGCGTGCTGAATAGAAAGCGCCTTGCCCCCTAGCCCCATTAAAATCATCACTGATGACTTGATCCCGGCTTGCTTTATTTTGCTTAAAGCAGCTAAAGAGGATTCAAAGGTTTCGCCTTTTTGGATACGGGTTAACACTTCATCGTCACCACTTTCACAGCCGATATAAAGTAAAGACAAGCCTAAGGCTTTAAGCTCCGCCAACTGTTCAACGGTTTTGTTAGTTAAATTACGCGGTAAGCAATAACTACTAATGCGAGTGACACTGGGTAAATGTTTATTAATCAGCTGGCAGATTTCTTTTAAGCGCTTAAACGGCAACGTCATTGCATCACCATCAGCTAGAAACACTCTAGAGATTGGTACCCCTGAAGCGGCAGCGCTGAGAATATCTTGCTCAATAGCATCGACTTTGTGGGCGCGAAATTTTTTTTGCTCTTGGGTATACATATCGCAGAAAGAACATAGGTTCCAGCTACAACCATTGGTCACCTGCAATATCAGCGACTTCCACTCTGATGGTGGTCGATAAACCGGTTCAATATAGTGAATCATCTAAATAACCTCTAAATCCCTATCAATGACAGTTTTTGTATTAAAAATACTCGTTAAGATTGTTTTTCATTCTATTTTTTGCAATAAAACGTTTGAATTGATCATTTTGCTTGTTTATAGTCGATTAATAAAAATAATTATTCAGGCCAATTGATTTATGAATCAAGTCGCATATCAGCTCAGTGAAAGACGTGAAAACCCTCGTTCTCATGAAGAGCATTGGGAGTTGCTGACTGCAGATCAAAAAGTTGCCCTATACGATTTAAACCGCTTTGGTTACAGATTGCTTTTTGTGAGAAGCATGCCAGAAGGCCCTCTGGCTGTAATTTCTCAGCAAGATGACATCGCCATTATTGACCATGAAGGTGAGTTAAATTTACACCCTAATTTAACCTTAAGGGAATTACCTAAGCCCCATTAAACTTAGCGATTAACAAAGCTATCATCGTATAATCGAAATAATTTAAAGAGTGCACTCGCACTCTTTTTTTCATTTTGCTAATCAGTTTAATGCTTAAGCAATCACTTCATTGAACACTTCAACCTTATGTGACTCAACAAGCTCAGGCATAACATTGTGGAAATAATTTTGAATGTAATCAGTCGCATTATGTTTATCAAATACTGCTCTGTCGGCAAATTTTTCCACAAAGGCCACTTTGCTATCATCATCTAAACTGATATTTAACTCGTAGCGAATACAGCCTAATTCTCGGCGAGTCGCTGGGATCAGCTTAGCAAGAGCTTCAACCAGTAAATCACGTTTACCTTCTTTAGCAACAAACTGAGCAACGCATACGATACGGGTATTATTGATGATAAAATCTGACATTATTTTTCCTTAATACTGATAATATAAATACGCTAATACAAACTAAATAAACTGTTCCTATAGCAGTCTTAAATGACTAGTTATTTTGTAAATTAAGTAGCATATCGATATGCGGTATGCCGTCTTCAAGATACATTTCTGAATTTAAGATAAAGCCCTGCTGCTGATAAAAATCGCTGAGATGTTGTTGCGCGCCTATTTGGATGCTGGTTTGCGGCCACTGAGTTTTAACAACATTAATTGAGCGCATCATTAACGCATGTGCAATACCATGGCCACGGCCCTTTTCTGCCACAATCACTCGGCCAATACTGGCTTCATCATAACTGACACCTGCCGCTAAAATTCGCGTATACGCAATGATTTCACCTTGCTCATTAATCCCTAACAAATGCTTGGTTTGCGGTAATCGGTCTTTATCATCAAGCTCGGGATAAGGGCAGTTTTGCTCTACCACAAACACATCGACTCTGAGTTTTAATAACTCGTATAACTGATCAAGGCTAAGTTCATTAAAGCTCAGTAGTTTCCAATGCATTAACTCTTTTAACGACATGTATTATTACCATAAAATTAATAGCTATTAGAGCAGTCTAGCATGATTAAATAGGCTGATTAACCAGTGAATTTCAGACAAAAAAATACCGAGCATAAGCTCGGTATTTTTAGGTTAAATTAGCTCAATTTAGAACTTGTATTTAACACCAACTTTTAACTGCCAAGCAGACTTATTAATATCATAAGTATTGTTGTTAGCGGTTTCGATACCATCTTGACCGTAAGGTACTGAGTAAGTGTAAACACCTGTGTCAGCATCATAGCTATGGTCTACTAAGATTTTGCTACCGAATGATTGGTATTCAACTACGCCCCAATCATCATTTACTAGGTTAAGTACGTTTTTCACGTCAAAGTATAAAATACCTTTATGTTTCTCTGTGAAACCAGGTAATTCTTGCGTGAAACGGAAATCTAGCTGATGTACCCAAGGTTGATTATCAGATGCTTTACCAGCAATACCACCAGCATATTTACCTAAGCCAATTTCATCAACTGCCGCTTTAAACTCTTCATAAGTTAAACCACCTGAGTATTCTACGTTCGCATCATCTGCGCCAGTAGGAATATAAGGTAAGTAAGAATCAGAGTAAGCAAATGCACCTTGGTCACCGAAACCACGGTCATTGTGCGAACCTAGTACCCAAGTCATTGGGCGGCCTTCACGTGCTTCATAGAACATGTTAAAGCTTGAGTTATAGCCTGCAACAAATTCAACATCATAACCTAAGCTCATAGTGAAACGATGTGGCGTTTCATAATAACCTGGGCCCATTGTTGTGCCGTTACGATCTGCGCCAACCATGGTGTACTGGTAGTTTGAAGTTGCCGTTGAAGATGAACCTTGGTTACCTTCATCAACTGAGTTAAATGCGTAACCAAGACGCATATTTAAACCCATGTCCCAGTTTTTAGCTAAGGTGAAACTTAATGTCTGACTGGTACCATCTTCTTCAGCATTAGTTAGCATCAAGTCGTAACGTTCATAATCTTCATTTGTCGGATCTAAAGGATCGAAAGGCTCATAAATAACACGACCAGTATCATCCGTTTTCAGTTCACGACGAGCTAAATCTACCCAAGCAACATCATTTTCTTTTTGGATATATAAAAATTCACCACCAAAGAACCAATCTTGACCTAGTGCACCGAAGTCCCAAGTACTGTCAAAACCAATGCTTGCACGCCAATCTGAAGGAAGCTCAAAGTTCGGGTCTAGTGAGTTAGTGTTACCATCGCCGCCCACTAAGCCATCTTGTGCGCCGTTTGGCACATTGCCAAAATCAGGCGTTCCCCAAGAAGTATCCCAACCATCGTTGAAACTTAATAAGCTGTTACCATCATTTGAGAAGCTGTTTGACATCCAAACTGTTGGGTAACCACCACTGAAGCGGCCTACACCACCACGTAAGGTCACATCGTCAGATAACACATATGTTAAGCCAAGACGTGGTAACCAGATGTCTTTGCCGTCCATGGTTTCATTGTTGGCAAAACCATAACGTTCCACAAAGTTTTCATTCAGTGCAGGAGAGTCTGACATGCTCATGGTTTCGTAACGCACACCATAAGTCATTTCTAGATCTTCATTAATTTCCCAAGTATCTTCAACAAATAACGCTAACGTTTCCATATTGAAACTAGCAGCTACGTCATTTGAATTTCCTGATTGCGCATTTTGGTAACGGAAACGGTCAACAATGCCATTTTCAAAATCATCAATTGAATCAAAATCCCATGAACCCATGGTATCTTGAGCAAACAGGTTAAAGACTTCCACATTGTTAAACTGGAAACCAAAACCAATGTTGTGCTCATCTAAATAATAATCACCCACAAAACGTAATTCTAGATTTTGGTTGTTTAATTCATTTGCTTGACGTGAACGCTCTGTACCAAAGTTAACATCGCCAGCGTCAGTACGAACATTTACTTGACCAATACCTGTGCTAGTTACAGGGTTAGAGTTAGAAGTGGTATCTTTATAAGCCACTTTAATTTCAGTGGTAAAATCATCAGTCCAGTAGCTGTAAACAGTACCAGCGTACGACTCTAACTTTTCTTCTTTGTTATACCAATAACTGGATAAATTAAGCGAACTTTCATCGTCCGAAACTTTGCTAGTTCTGTTACCTACGGTATTTTGGTAAGTAAAAGATGCACGATGATCATCGTTAATGTTCCAGTCAATTTTAGCTAATATTTTTTCGTCATTTTCTTCAGGAGAAGCATCATAACTACCAATATTACCTAAACCATAAACATCACTGGCAATCGCATTAATACGATCTAAATCATCGCTAGTTACATTGGAGTCATTAGCAAAGCCTGCGCCTGCTGGTCCCCATTCTGCAGCCTGAGGTGCATCATAGTTTTCGTAAGAACCAAAGAAGAATAATTTGTCTTTAATTAGCGGGAAGCCAACAGTGCCACCAAAGGTTGTTTCTTCAAAATCTTGCTTTAACTTGTCGCCATTTTCTTGGTCTTTACCATCGCCAGCCATGCTGTCGTTAGTGGTTTCCCAAAAAACAGTACCATCTAATTCATTAGTACCTGACTTGGTTACCGCATTGACTTGCGCACCAGAGAAACCACCAGTTCTTGCTGTAAAAGGTGAGGTATTTAATGCAACGCTTTCAACCGCATCAATTGAGATTGGAGAGCGCTGAGTTGGGTAACCGTTTGAGTTAAGACCAAAATCATCATTTTGCGATACGCCATCAACAACAAAAGTGTTAAAACGTGGGTTAATACCCGCAACGCTCATTGAAACGCCATCAGTACCGACAACAGCCATAGGATTTTGGCGCAATACGTCTTTTAAATCACGGTTAATACCTGGAGAATTAGCAATGTCTTTCGCGCCAAATTCACTGTTACCACCCGCACTACGGTAATAACTCGCATTACCGACAACACCGATACGTTCAATATCAGCAGCAGATTGTAAAGTACGGTTGAAACGTAATGTTTCACCGACGTTTAAATATAAATTTTGTTCGACATCATCAGCAAATTTTTCTGAATCTACTTTGATTAGGTAAGGACCACCAACACGAAGACCACGTGCAGTGAAGTTACCATCAGCACCAACAGTTACTTCTGTCACTGTACCTGTAGGTTCATGGATGATGGTAATTGTTGCATCTGTTACTGCATTACCTTGTGGGCCAACAATCTGACCGCGGATGTTTGATGCTGTATCTGCGGCCATGGCTGGTAGAGCAACGCCCATAGCAAAGCATGTCGCTAGCGCTAAGCGACTGATTTTATTGTTTAACATTTTCAGACCCCTGAAATATTTTTATATTTATTTATGTACTAGTTAATCTAGCTTTATAAAGAAGCTTGTAGAGTAAAAACTTCAGGCGCTAGTTTATAACCAATTTGTTTCAAAATCATGTCATTCTTGAACTATTTACCAACAAAACTTAAACTGCGACCGTCAACTTCGCGCGACATCCACAACAAAGCACGCACAACAACCGCAAAGTAGGCTCTTTAGTCACAAAAAATTAATCTAAAAAGTGACGTTCATCATTCGCTGTCTAACCTCATTTAAGTGGTTTACTAGGTCCAAGCTACTTAAATGCCAATGGAATAATAATAATGAAACCTGCTATATTGTTAATGAGTGCCACACTGGCTGTATCCGTTTTTACTAGTCAGCAAGCACAGGCATTTGGCCAATTAGGTCACCGTATTATTGGTGAAATTGCCCAAAATAATTTATCCAAAACCGCTCAAGAAAAGATTAATCAACTAACTCAAGGTGAGTCTCTTGCGCAGATGTCGACTTGGGCAGATGAGATCCGTTCAGACAAAAATTGGTATCACTCATCGCCTTGGCATTATGTGTCAATTGACGATGGCAAAACCTGGGACACAGTCACCAGAAACCCGAAAGGCGATATTATTGAACGTCTTGAAAAGTATGAAAAAGTACTAAAAAACGCCACTACACCTGAACAAGATAAATGGCAAGCTTTAGCCTTTTATGTGCATTTTGTCGGCGATATTCATCAGCCATTACACGTAGGTCACAGCCATGATCGCGGCGGTAATTCAGTTAAATTGAAGTGGTTTGGCGACGACACTAATTTGCATTCAGTGTGGGATAGCAAGCTGATTGAGCATCAAAAATTAAGCTATACCGAATACACTAAATTTATCAGTCGTATTTCAGCAAAAGATATCAGCGACTGGCAAGGCCAAAACTATTATGTGTGGGCGGATGAATCCAAAGCTTTGCGTGATGCCGCGTATGAGTTAGAAAAAAATCGTGATGATCAACCTGATTTGCGCTTCCAATATATTTTTGATCACACCCCAACTGTGGAGCTAAGAATGCAGCAAGCAGGTATTCGTTTAGCCGAAAAGTTGAATATTATTTTTAGTCAATAATATTAAAGCGTCTTTTAACTGACTTATTTACATTATTAAATTGCACTAATGTTGCAACACAAACGTAAAAAAAGAGCCACTAGTCATAGTGGCTCTTTTGTTTTTAATCTCTCACGATTAAATCATTGTTATCAACATAACCTTGCAGGGCATTTATGTCGATAATGAATCATTAACGTTCGAAGTTATGGAACTTCTCGATACCGAATGATTTACCTTCAGCATGACACGTTGCACAAGATTCACCTGCTGGGGCTGTATACCAATCAGCACTTTCAGCTTGTATATTAAAGCTTGCACCATTGGCTTCCATGTGACTTTCAGCAGAGGCTGATTCATGACAAACTACACAATTTGCACCAATAGGGCTTGAAACGATACCAAAGCCACCTGACTCACCAGTACTGCCACCGTTAGATGCTTTTGTTTTCATAAAGCGATCTGGAATTGCATATAAATCAATACCACCAGAGTGACAAGAAACACAGTTGTCAGCATTTAAGTTGATTGCTGAGTTAGTAATCAGCTCTTCCTCAAAACTGCCATCTCTTTGTTCAACTAGCTCTGAACCTTTAATCGGTTGAAACTCTCCCCAATGCCATGCATGAACCATTGGCCCAAAACCACCAGCACTGTTTGCTTTCCAACCTGTTTGTTCGCCAGTATCCCTATCATTTACAGCAATGATGTAACCCGCTTTGATACGCATTTCATCTGATACAAACGCATCTAAAGCAACGGTTCTTGCGCCTGCACGATCTTGACCGTTGTTATGACAAGCGATACATGATTCGCCACCATCATTATAACTACCATTTTTATGGTAGTTAGTTTCATTGGTATGGCATGTAGTACAGCTGTTGGCATCAATATTATGACGACGTGAGAATGGCTTATCGATAGCGGTAAATGTATTATCCACTACTTCAGAGTAGCCAGTAAATGATACGCCAAATTTGCCATCATCATCTTGCCAATTTGTATCAGCTAAAGTGACACGTGAGCTTGTAGTAAGATGCGCATTTTCATATCCACTACCAGGTGCATTTAATAGCTCACCGTAACAAACTGAACGCGTACCATCTTCACGTTCTACATAACCTTCCGCACCATGACCAATGACACGTGCAACAATTGAGTCTGTTTCATTGTCATAGGCGTTAACATAAGCACCTGCATAGGTTACTTCGTGTGCTTCATACATTTCACCAATATTTAACTGCACTGGTGTTTCACCAGAGTTATCAAACAACTTCACATCAACACAGTAAGCGCCAACCCAAGAAACATCTTTGTGATCGGTAAACTCTAAATCAGCATCATGGTAAACCGCTGAAGTTTCAGTAGAGTAGTTGTCACGCATTGACTTACGCTCAGTTACACCAATAGCTGAAGCATGTAGTTCACGCATATCAAAGCTAGGATCAGCCATTACACTAGCAACTGCAACATCGCCAGTATTATGACAATCAGTACAACCGTTGCCAGTCAAATTACCGTTATTCATCACCGGTTCAGCGTGACAGGTATAACAGTTAGTTGGCGTGAAATCCTTTTCAAATTCTTGGTGATTAATATGACCAATTTTTTGGAATGTATTGGTTGCGTAACCGCCATTATCTTCAGCTTGAGATACGTTGTTATGACACACCATACAGCCACCGACTAAATCTACTTCGCCATCAGCATTAATTGCTGTGTAGCTAGGATGTTTAAGGTGTGACGCTGCATAATCAACGTGACAAGACTGACAAGTTTCTGTCGTCGTTGTATGAATCATTTCGGCTTTTGCCACAACCATTGGTTGTGAGCGTGCGATTTGAGTTGAATCATCACCGCCAACTCGCAACCAAACAATGCCTTCTGAAGCTGTGGTTACCGCAGGCATAGGCGCGATAAATTCGTAATGGCCATCACCAAGTGAATTTAATACTGCACCTTCTTTAGTTGTATCAGTATAACCACCAACTGCACCATCGCGATTCATGACAACGCCGCGTTCAGTTTTTTCAGCAAATTTAGCTTCAGCTTTCGCTAAACCGTTAACTAATTCACCGTCTTCATTAGTTACTTCAAATTCATAGCGAATTTGACCTTCTTCTAATGCATGATTGATCATAGTAACTGTTGTCACTTCTGACATTTCTACTACTGGTGGGTTACTTGGTTCACCAGGTTCACCTGGCGCGCCATCTTGACCGTCTTTGCCATCACTACCACAACCCGCAATCCCCATTGCTGCTGCGATAACAAATGCTAATTTGCTTTTCGTTAAATGTTTCATCATCACTCCTAGTAGCTTATTACTACTTATTAGGTATAAACCGACCTTGAATATAATCTTTTCTACAAAGTCGAAGGGTGATAACCATCACACACAATGCCGTAATAAATATTAAAATAACTCTTTATGATAATTATTTGATCCAAATCTTATTAAGCACCTCCTTATATAATAACCAACTTATTTAGCAAACAATTAAATACCTGTTTTTAATAACGTTTGCATCAAAATGTATCTAGCTCGTAATTTTATGAGTGCTAAAAATGTTAAATTATTAATTATTTTCTTCTTATATATCGACTAGATTTGACCATTAAACCGATATAAATAGCGCTTTAAGATGTTCTTACGGCCAAGCCCTCTATAAATGGCAATAACTCACATAAAAAAGGCCCTTCAAGGGCCTTTGTGGTTTATAAGGGACAATCAAAGCTTATGAACAGCAATCTCGTTTTATGTTCATTTTAGGCAGTTTATCCCAAACGACTTTTGCCATTAGTACCGCTAACACAATGCCAGAACTTAGCACTAACCAGTGAGGGAGTAATTCATGGTGTTCACCAATTTGCGGCATCACTACTAAGCCAAACTCAGCCACAAGATAGTTAACCAATATCCCTGCAACCAAAGCCACACCTAATACGCCGCCTAAGTAGCCAAACAAGGCGCGTTTACCTAACTCTTTTGCAACCACACCTAAAGTGGCGATATTAGTCGCAGGCCCTGCCATCATGAATACCAGAACTGCCCCCGGTGATACCCCTGCTAACAACAAGCCTGCCGCTATCGGTGTTGATGCGGTGGCGCAGATATACATAGGCACTGAAATTAACACCATGACTAGCATAGCGAGAATGCCATCACCCCATTTTGCTAAAAAGTCAGTCGGCACATAGGTTTGTACTAACGCAGCAAAGAATAATCCGACTAATAACCACAACGTCGTATCTCGCACTAAATCGGTTGCGGCATACTTAAGTCCAGTGAAGATACGAGACAGAACAGTTTCTTGTTTAAGCTCTGTCGCCATGTCTTGGGTTGATGCACAGCAGCTTTCTTCACTGGCAGCAGACGTTGTCTCACTTGAACAACATCCACTTTTCTCTTCTTTAGCGGCCTCTGACTTGCTTGAACAGCAACTTGTAGCCTCAGCCTTAACGGATTCAGACTTGCTCGCACAACAACTCGACGCCTCAGCCTTAACGGATTCAGATTTACTCGCACAACAACTCGACGCCTCAGCCTTAACGGATTCAGACTTGCTCGCACAACAACTCGCTGCCTCAGCCTTAACGGATTCAGACTTGCTCGAGCAACAACTCGCTGCCTCAGCCTTAACGGATTC
>NZ_JAUORL010000004.1:0-202660 GCF_030548015.1 Shewanella sp. 4_MG-2023 | reverse complement strand
GCTAGTTGGGTACTCGTTTCTGAATACTTGATATAAGGGCTGCTAGCTAGTTGAGTACCCGTTTCTGAATACTTGATATACGGGCTACTGGCTAGCTGAGTACTCGTTTCTGAATACTTGATATAAGGGCTGCTAGCTAGTTGAATACCAGTCTCTGAATACTTGATGTAAGGGCTGCTAGCTAGTTGAGTACTCGTTTCTGAATACTTGATATATGGGCTGCTAGCTAGTTGGGTACCCGTTTCTGAATACTTGATATAAGGGCTGCTAGCTAGTTGGGTACCCGTTTCTGAATACTTGATATAAGGGCTGCTAGCTAGTTGAGTACCAGTCTCTGAATATTTGATATAAGGGCTGCTAGCTAGTTGAGTACCCGTTTCTGAATACTTGATATAAGGGCTGCTGGCTAGCTGAGTACCCGTTTCTGAATACTTGATGTAAGGGCTGCTGGCTAGCTGAGTATTAGATTCTGAATACTTGATATGACCACTGACTACTTTAGCTTTCTGGTTAGAAGTATGCAGCCCTTGATTAGAAAATACTGTTTCCGTCGTATTAATAGCAGCGTTAGAAGTTGAAGATAAAATTGCAGCTACGATAATTCCATTAATCATTGTTTAATCTCTCTATTCAGGGTTAATTAAAGTTTTAACTTTTATTTGACATCTGAATAGAGGATTGCAGTTGTTATGCCAATGTTGCTTAAATGGCGGTTTTTTTACTTTGTTTTTTTTGATTGATGTTTAATAATTCGGTGAAATCTTTTTCTGGAACAGGCTTACTAAAGATGTAGCCTTGGATTTCTTCACATTTTAAGGCTTTTAATATATTTAATTGCGCGGTTTCTTCTACACCTTCTCCGACAACAGATAAGCCCATGTTATGTGCGATAGTAATAATGCTATCGACCATTTTTAAATCACGATCTGATTTATCGATATCATCCACAAAAGATTTATCAATTTTCAAACAATGAATTGGGAAATGTTTGAGATATGAGAGCGATGAATACCCAGTACCAAAATCATCAAGGGCTAGAGTCACCCCCATTTGGGCAAGCTGATTCATTACTTTGATGGCATTATCTGGATTTTTAATAATGGTACTTTCAGTAATTTCTAGTTCAAGGTGACAAGCTGGGAGCTTTGTGAGCTCTAATACACTTAATATGCGTTGCTGTAAATCAGGTAGGGCAAACTGTCTTGAAGATAAGTTTATGGCTACACGGCCGTTAAATACACCTTGTTCGCGCCACTTTTGTGCTGCAAAGCAGGCTTTACGTAAAACCAGATCGCCAATTTCGACAATTAAACCATTTTCTTCAGCAAGTGGAATAAATTCATTTGGCGGGATGACACCAAATTCCGGATGAACTAATCTAACTAAAGCTTCCATTCCAACAAGGCTGTCTTGTTTTAAATCGACTTTGGGTTGGTAATAGACTTCAAAGTAATCTTCTTTTAATCCTTCTCGGATCAAGTTTTCTACTTCTAATTGGCGTAGCGCATTTTTGTTTAAAGACTCTGAATAGAATTGGTAACAATTGCCACCCCCTGATTTGGCATGATACATAGCGATATCTGCTTTTCTTAATAGGGCTTGTTCATTTTGCTCATCTTCAGGGTATAAAACTATCCCGATACTTAAGCTAATAACGAGGGATTCGTTATCAACTTTAAACTCTTGTTTCAATGAGTCTATTATTCGAGAGGCGATAGCCGCACATGAACCAATATCAGGGTTATGGTCAACTAAGATGGCAAATTCATCACCGCCAAGACGATATAAACTAACGTGATTTGGAATATTTTCTTGAAGCCTACGAGCGACATCAATAAGTAACGCATCACCAGTTTGGTGGCCTAGCGAGTCGTTAATACGTTTGAAATTATCTAAATCCAATACCATTAATGTATGATGAACATCTTTTTTTACCAGATTATTAAGCGTCACTTGTAAACTAGAGCGATTCGGTAATCCGGTGAGTAAATCACTATTAGTTAATTTACGCAGTTCTTCTTCTTCTTGTTGCTTACGACGACTGATGTCGGAGAAAACACCAACAAAATGGCTAGCTTCGCCTTGTTCGTTGTATATCGCATCGACGGTGAGCTCCATTAAGAAATGGCTACCATCTCCGCGATTGGCTTCTAGTTCGTTACTCCAGAATCCTTGTTGTGATATGGAAGCATGTATCTGATTTGTATAGCTTTCTGGGTAACGCTCAAAGCAAAATAATTGTCCGATAAACTCAGATCGATTTTGCGCGGTTAATTCACAACAAGCATCGTTGACTTCAACAAAATGAAATTTGTCATCTAGAATAAACATGCCTTCAGAAATGTTTTCAATTGCTCTTTCGAATAGTCTTAATTGTTCTTCGGTTTGTTTAATATTATTGATGTTTTTGATGGTACCCGTCATACGCAGCGGTTTTTCTTTGTGATCCCTTTCAACAATTTTTGCCCTATCTAGTACCCAAACCCATTTGTGTTGAAGGCTTTTAACGCGGTATGCAACTTCAAAATGATCTGTTAGCCCTTTAAAGTGGTCATTAAGGGCTGTTTTAACTCTATTTTGATCGAGGGGGTGAATATTGCTTTCTTCTCCCGGTTTTCCTGAGCGATGGCCATCTTGAGGAAACTCTAATGTTCCCCAGATATTGGATCGGTAAATTTCACCGGTTTCAATATCCCAATCCCACATTTCATCGCCGCTGCCCCATAGTGATAATTTTAACCGCTCTTCACTCAGCGCTATTTGTTTTTGGACTTCTTGTCGACGTAAAATGCCTTTAGTTATAATGAGTAAAAAAATCAATGCCATTAAGCCATATGCAAGCTTAGCTTCAAGAGACCAATACCAAGGCGGGGTTATAGTCACTTGTATTGATTTTGTTTCTCCTTGCTTGCCTGATAAATTATTAATAGCATAAACGTTAAAATAGTAAGTGCCAGCAGAAAGGTTAGTATAAGTTGCTGAGTTAATATTTTGAGCAGGTAACCAATCGTCATTTAACCCTTCCATTTGATAATAAAAAGTGTAATCGTCCAAAGACTTGCCTGGTGTAATAAAAGTAAAGGAGAAAGGATAGTCTGAGTATTTTAACGTTATATTTTCTTGGATGTTAATTGGTTTTGATAAGATATCTCCACCAAGTTTTTCTGTGATGTTAAAAACCTGAAAATCGGTCAGAGCAACTTTTGATGGGATTTCACTAATGATTTCATTATATATTTTTTGAGGGTTGATAATACTTATTCCACTTGAACCAGTAAAAAGCATATCATCCCCAGTAATTATTGAACCTTGAGAGTTATAATCATTTTGCGCGCCATTTTTATTTGATATTGAGGTATTTTTTAGGTTTATTTTGTTAGTGATATTTATTTCTGTATCCGAAGCCGAGACAATAAAACTATCTAAGATTTCAATTGAGTAAACTATTTTGTTATTTTGGAATATTTTTTGTAAACTTAAGTCTTTAGTTGAAAGCTTTAAAAGTGAATTTATTGTACCGAATAGTATGTGATCTCCATCTAAGGCAAGGCTCATTACCATATTTTTATCATATACTTTATCTTTGTTCTTACCCGTGATTCTGAACAAACCACCTTGGGTAGCAGCCCAAAATGTATCATTTTCCCTTAGTACTTGAAATACCGGATAACGCTCACCTGTGGTTATAGTTTGAATTAAATTATCATTTTTTAAAATTAGTATTTTTCCATCAATGGTTGATGCATAAACCAACTTCCTTGCTTTATCAACTGTTACATAGATTACTTGTTCATCAGATAGTTTTATTGTCGTTAATGAGTTTAAATCAACTTTAGTCAATCCATTGATGTTACCGATGTACAAATTGTCATCTAATAATTCAATAGATTTTGGTCCTTGTATATTGTTCAGTTTTATAGTCGATTTTTCTTTTAAATTATTATCTAATATTTTTACTTCAGAATTGCCAGTTGCAATAAAAATACTATTCTCATTTGCTGTTATTGACCAAGTATTTCCATTGATTTTTTTAGAGGTCTTTATTAGATTCTTATTTCTATCGATTTTTATTAGTCCGATATTAACGTCTGCAACAAAAATAGATGATTTTGTTTCTGTTATGATCGGTCTTGTTATTGAAGTGTTAGCAGTAATATAACCGATATTTTTTATTTTTTTATTTTTTGAAACGGTGACGAGATTTGAATTGATTATTGATGTTATACTATCGTTTCTTTTTGATTGTTCCAAATACATGAGTTGATGATTTGAAAACTTCATCTTTAGGTTGTTTTTGAAACTATAAAGACCATTTGGAGATGATATAATAAGCTCATTGTTTAAAAGTCCAATATCATTTGAATTGTGCTCTATGATAGATAAATTGTTTTTTGATAGTTTAAATACTAAGCCATTATAATTTCTGATAAAAAAATCATCATCAATTTTAATTATTCGTTTTACTTCTTGTAATATTTTACTTTCATAACTCCAAATAACCCGAGTTAATTGCTCATTTAAAATGATGATTCTATTATTAAGACCAAGCGCGATACCTTCTGGTAGATGTGCAAGGTGCCAAATCGATTCATCAATAATCTTACCATCTATTACGATGGGGATAAATTTTTCTGAATTTTCATCAAAAACAGCTAAGCCTTTATCAGTGCCAACAATAAGCCTATTTTTTTCATCAATAAGCAGTGTTTTTACAAATGAGCTGGGCAAGTTTGTATTGTTATTTTCTGCATAGAAATGCTTAAAATTGACTCCGTCAAATCGATTAAGTCCGTTTACTGTACCGACCCATATATAACCTTGGTGGTCTTCGACAATACTTGTCACATTCGGTTGTGATAAGCCATTATCGACAGTAAAGGTTTCAATGTTAAGGTTCAACTCATAATCATTACTTTCAATAGCAAAAGCCGAAGACGAAATGCTTTGAAGAATAAAAAATGCGCATATTAAGAATGGTCTAATCATTGACATATTAAGGATACTTTTGTCTGCTGCAATTGATAATTATTTACAATAAAGTACCACTTTTTCAGAAAGTTAAGCCTTTGTCAAAAAAAGGTTGATTTCTAAGGTTGTGAATGATCAGTATAGTGTTTTCTTTGTAGGGCATATAGTGTTTATTTAGTGTTATTTATTTTATAATTATCTGATTTTAACGTTTTTATAGCGTATTCCACTGGGTTGCTGTATTTATGCGCAGTTTAGTAAAGTAGTAACAATTAATTATGTGATTAAGTTACGGGTGAAAAATATTACGTTTCTCAAAAATTAAACTTCTCTGCTTGCTGCTTAAAGCCTTTCAAGTCTGTTATCACTTGAGTGTTAGCAATAGGCTCAAGTTGTTGATGCTGCTCTCCAACATTAAATAACACTAATCGGTCACTGTGCTTTGAGCGCATATTTTCTACGATAAACTTAATCAAATCAGCGCGGGTGAGCTTTTTAATTTCCTCTATTACTTTTTCCCTTTGATTAAATTCATAATCACGATTACCAAGACAGACCCAGTAGCGTTGGCTTCGGCTTTTCAAACTAGCATCTTTTTCTGAAATTTGGTTGATCAAACCTTGCTTAGTAGCTTCCCACTGCCCCTTGGTTATCTGCATGACTGCATAGTTAAAGTCCGCGATAAATTCATCGATGGCTTCAAGAAGCTTTCGTGGCGCAGTTGTGGGTGATTGGATGTAGAAAATCATCCCCGGGTGTCGATTTAAAGGTAAATAGCCCGTTCCGACCATATAGCCAAGTTGTTTTTCTGTTCTGAGTTCATGGAAAAATGTCGAAGACATCGTATGATTTAATAAACTAAACAGCCCAATTTGATGGGGAGTTGTTTGTTTTGATTGGTAGTAAATAATGATCGCGCTGTCTTGATGCTCAATGTTGAGTTCGCGCATTAACATGCCGCGATTAGACAGATTAATGAGTTCGCGACTAGATTCGTTACTGGGCTTTGTTACCAATGACAGAACCTGTTTTAAGCGTCTCGCCAGTTGCTGGGCTTCACTCGCTAACCAGTCACCATAGACTAAACCTTCAACATAAATTTTTTCATAAAATGCCCCTACGTGTTCATGTAATTCATCTAGTGTCACTTCCTCTAGCATTTCTGCCATTCTAGTGGGCTCGTAAGAGCGTTTCTGCAGTGTCACAGTCAAGCTAGTGAAGAGCTGCGCGATGGGTTTGGCTTGGGCTGCGTTAGTCCAACTACGGATAAGCTGCTTTTTGATAAGCTTAAACCTATCTTGGGTAAAGTTTCGCTCTCTGGCTTTTTCAATTACTAAAGCTAATAGCGTTTCTTGATTACCGGTAAAGCCGGTTAGATGCAGTGTTATTCCACCTTGATGAGGGTAAATATTATAATTTAGTCCTGCTACTTCAGCCTGATAAGTGGCTTCAGCGAGGTAATCTAGCACCATCTCAACATACAGTCTTGTTAACGCGGCATGCTTTGGGGTGGGGCTAGCTTGATCTGAGTCCAAGGATAAATATAAATGTCCTTTGGGTACGTTAAACTCATCATCTTTACGATGCCAAAAACGGTAACCTTCATCTTCAGCCACAATGGTCGGCACAGCACTGGTACTTAGTTCACTTCTAGCTTGTGGGTCGTCAACGATAAAAGGATTTTTAAGGGGTAATTTTAGTTCTTTTCTTGGTTTTACCTGCTGCCAATGGGCCACTTTTTCTTTTGAGATCTCCTCAATAGAGTAAGGGGTAAAATACCATTGCGCCTGAGTGTCAGTACTTACTTCCTTTGAGAGTAACTGAGTACGCATGTTGTTAGGATTAAAATAATGAAGTAACTCAAGAGTTTCTGTCTCAATAAGTTTATCCATTCGGTAATCACCGTAAACCACATCTTCAACATCATAGTGCTGCATGTTGATACTAAGGTGGCTGGCAAGATCTAGATTTTTGATTTGTTCTTGAAATTTAAAGGCTGTAGATAACAGGCTTGCTCTTTCTTGATAACGCCAAGGCTCAATGCCTGACTCTTTAATTAATTCAAGGTATTCAAATGTGCAGGTTACGATTTCATCAACTTGCGTTAAACCTTTGTCGGTTAGCTGGATACTGATGCTGTAATCTTTGAAGTTGTAACCACTGACCCCACCACCTGCCGATAAATTATTGGCTAGACCATGCTCTTTTAAATATGACAGTAAACTACCAGGACTTTCATTGCCTAATAAGTGACTAATGAAAGTCAGTGGTTTGGTTTTATAAAAAGGTTCCATGCTAGGCAGGGCAAAACTAATATTGAGCCTCTTTTGCTCTTTTACTGGCATGATATTAATTTTTTTTAGTAATAACTCTTGGCTTAAATAAGGGGTGTCAGGGTAGCTCTTTATTATCTTTTTATTATTAATAGCACTGAAATATTGTTGTACTTTTTCAGCTTGCTGGTCTAACGATAGCGGCGATATTAGGCATAATGTCATAATGTTGGCGCTGTATTTTTCTTGATAGAAATCCAGTAATTCTTGGCGCACATCAGCTTCGTCGCCTGCTAAGGTTTGCAGATTGCCCACTGAAAATTTACAGAATGGATGTGCTGGATTGATTGATTCTTTTTGTACTTGGTAAACCCGTCTAATATCGTCTTTAAGCTTTAAACTGTATTCAGAATCAATGGCATGCCTTTCTCTATCAACGAGTTCTAAGTCAAATTTAGGAGCGATAAAAAATTGACTAAATCGGTCTAAAGATTCTTCAAATTGCTCAGCATCAATACTATAGAAAAAATTAGTTTGTTCAGTGCCTGTCCAAGCGTTGTTGGTACCACCATGGTGATTGATAAACTGATGATATTCACCAGAATCTGGATACTTTTCAGTGCCTAAAAACAGCATATGCTCTAAAAAGTGCGCCATGCCGGGTCGTGAAGTGGGGTCGTCAAAGTGACCCACAGATACGGTCATGGACGCTGCCGCATGGGTAGCCTTGGTATCTTCAACTAATAACACCCGCAATTCATTTTCCAAAACCATATATTGGTATTGGCGATGATCATTTGGGCTTTTCACTATTTCAGGCTGTGTAGTGTCTGGTTTTATGGTCAAGATAATGCTCCAGATGAGAAGGCACTGTATAACGACTTGAGTAACTACTTGGGTTCTTTGTTGCTCACTTTGCAACTATTAAAAAAGTAGTTTGAATATATATAGTGATATTGTTAGCGGTTTTTAGCAACTTTTAGTCACACTGTTGAAAGAGTTTAATAGCTTTTCAGAATAATACGCATAAAATTCATAGAAACATCGACTAAAGACTAATTAATTTTACTTCATAGTTTCTTTGTGGATGAATTATTTAAGGCTACAATTAGCCAATAAACACTATAATAATGAGTAGCGAGAGAAGTATGCAGCTATTTTTAATGCGCCATGGCGAAGCAAGTTTTGACGCCCCATCTGATAGAGAGCGTATGTTATCTCAAGTTGGGCGTAATCAATCAAATACCATGGCCAATTGGTTAACGCAGAAAGTAAACAGTGTCGATTTAGTGATAGTAAGTCCTTACCTAAGGGCACAACAAACATGGCAAGAAGTGGCTAAACATCTACCGGAACCAAACAAATGGTTAGTGCTAGATGATATAACGCCTTCTGGCAGCCCTCAAATCGCTGTTGATGCTATTTTAGCTTATGCTGAACATTACAATGCTCAAAAGGTGTTAGTTATCGCTCACATGCCTATTCTAGGTTATATGGTCAGTGAATTAGTTGCAGGTATGGAGCCTCCGATATTTGCTACATCGGCTATTGTATCGATTGATAAAAACGAACACGGTTTTCATTTTGAGCTAATGCAAACCCCAACTCAAATAAGCGCTTAAGTTCTTCCAATGAGTGATTGGTAACTGCAGTTATTGAATCTTGGTTGAGTATTTAATATAAAAGAGCCTTTTAAGGCTCTTTTTAGTTTTGGCTCAAGATAATTATTTAAATGCTTGTCGTTATTAACTGTAAATAGCCGCTATCTTCTATGGGGATGCTCACCAATATCAATCAATACCAGTAGCGCAGCATCAGCGCCCCATTCTTTGGTGGCTTGATGAAAGGCTTTGACTTTTGGGTGTTGAGCCAGCCACATGGGTAATTGCTGTTTTAAAATCCCTGAGCCATAGCCGTGCATGACGCAGCAACAGATAACATGCTGTTTCACACAGGCTTGTATTAAGGCTGCAAGCTCAAGTTTAGCTTCAGCTTGTCGCATGCCGTGCAAATCAAGTAACAAGTCAGGTTGGTAATCACCACGGCGAAGTCGTTTTAATTCAATCTTTTCAACACCATCGTTTAACCAGCGCATCGGCCCTTCAACGGGGAGTAACGGCTGATAGTTATCTGAAAAATAACTGTCGGCATAAACCTGCTGTTCTTTGATTTCGACTTGTTGTTTAGTTTTGACTGACTGTTTAAAATGATGCTTATCTTGGTTTAATGGCCTAATACCATCCAAGTGCTCTGAAAACAGTGCAAAGTCAGGGTTATTTTCTTTATTCATGCTGCTATTGTATTGAATTCTAGGTCATCTTAATAGACTTCAGTTACAATGTGCGGGAACAATTTTTCAGGAGCGATGTTTTGGATAAAATCTTTGTAGATGAAGCTGTCACCGAATTAAGAACCGTTGGCGATATGTTACGTTGGGCCGTTAGCCGTTTTAACGATGCCAACATTTATTATGGTCACGGAACTGATAATGCTTGGGACGAAGCGATTGCTTTGGTTTTTTACGCACTGCACCTTCCTGAAGAAATCGGCCAGCAAGTGGTTCATGCCAATTTAACCAGCAGTGAAAAGCATAAAATAGTGGAATTAATTATTCGCCGTGTTCGTGAGCGTCTACCTGTTCCATATTTGACTAATAAAGCACGCTTTGCTGATTTAGAGTTTTATGTTGATGAACGTGTGTTAGTACCACGTTCTCCAATTGCTGAAATGATCAACAATAATTTCAGCCCTTGGCTTTATAACAAGCCAGTTCATCGTGTGATGGATTTATGTACCGGCAGTGGCTGCATCGCAATTGCGTGTGCCTATGCATTTGAAGATGCAGAAGTCGATGCATTAGATATCAGTGAAGATGCACTTGAAGTTGCTCAAATTAATATTGAATCCTTAGACGTGCTAGATCGGGTTTTCCCTATTCAGTCAAATATGTTTTCTGCTATCCCAAAAGGGCCGCAGTACGATTTGATCGTATCTAATCCACCATACGTAGATGAAGAAGATATTGGCGATATGCCAGATGAATATCATCATGAGCCTGCCATTGGGCTGGCATCGGGTCGTGATGGTTTAGATTTAACCAAGCGTATTTTAGCTAATGCATCAGACTACCTAACAAAAGATGGTCTGTTAGTGGTTGAAGTGGGTAACTCAATGGTGCATTTAATTGAGCAGTTCCCAGACGTACCATTTACATGGGTTGAGTTTGAACATGGCGGCGACGGCGTGTTTGTATTGACTTATGATCAGCTAGTTGAAAATGAATCACTTTTCGCCATCTACAAAGATAGTGAATAATAGGGATAGTGAATAATAGCTATTAGCATAAAATTTAGCTGAGGTAATCAGAACGCATGTCAGGAAATAGTATTGGTCAAAACTTTGTAGTGACTACCTTTGGAGAAAGTCACGGTGTCGCGTTAGGTTGTATTATTGACGGTTGCCCTCCAGGGCTTGAGTTAACCGTTGAAGATATGCAGCATGATCTCGATCGTCGCCGCCCTGGGACATCTCGTTATACCACCGCGCGTCGCGAAGCTGATGAAGTTCGTATTTTGTCAGGGGTATTTGAAGATAAAACTACCGGTACATCGATTGGCTTATTGATTGAAAATACCGATCAACGTAGCCAAGATTACTCAAATATTAAAGACTTATTCCGTCCTGGTCATGCTGATTACACTTACCAGCAAAAATATGGCTTGCGTGATTATCGTGGTGGTGGACGTTCATCAGCGCGTGAAACGGCGATGCGAGTTGCTGCTGGCGCTGTAGCTAAAAAATTTTTAAAGCAAGTACATGGTATTGAAATCCATGGTTACATGTCTCAGCTAGGTCCTATCTGCGCTGAATCAGTTGATTTAAATGAAGTTGAGCAAAATGCCTTTTTCTTCCCTGATGCCAGTAAGCTTGAGCAACTAGACGAATACATGCGTGATTTGAAAAAATCTGGCGATTCAGTCGGTGCTAAAATTACCGTGGCAGCAACAGGTGTTCCTGTTGGTTTAGGCGAGCCAGTATTTGACCGTTTAGATGCCGATATTGCTCATGCGTTAATGGGTATCAATGCGGTTAAAGGCGTTGAAATTGGTGATGGCTTTGGTGTGGTAACCCAAAAAGGCTCAGAAGGACGTGATTTAATGTCGCCAGCAGGATTTGAGTCTAACCATGCGGGCGGAGTACTTGGCGGTATTTCTTCTGGTCAGCCTGTTGTTGCGCATATTGCATTAAAACCAACTTCTAGTATTTCAGTACCTGGTCAAAGTATGACTGCTCAAGGTACCACAGCAGATGTGGTCACTAAAGGTCGTCATGATCCATGTGTTGGTATTCGTGCTGTACCGATTGCCGAAGCCATGCTGGCTATCGTATTGATGGATCACTTACTTCGTCATCGCGCGCAAAATCAGGACGTGGTTTCCCAAACCCCTGTCATCGGAATGAAGTAATGCCTAATTTGTTAAGCACTGAGCCAAAAGCAGTTTGGCTCAGTGCTTGTTATTTCTTTTTCTTTTCCATCCTCGGTTTAATGGTTCCTTATCTCGGTGTGTTTTTCGATAACCGAGGCTACAATGCGCAAGAAATTGGTTTTCTCATGGCAATACTCATGGGAACACGCATCATTGCACCTAACGTTTGGGCGTTTGTCGCTGATAGAACGGGCATGCGCAGTGAGTTAGTTAAGTTTGGATCAGCTGCCGCGGCGATAACTTACATCAGTTTTTTCTTTGATGCTGGTGTGGTTTACCTTGCCATTAGCTTGTTTATCTATACCTTTTTTTGGAATGCAATTCTCGCTCAGTTAGAAGTGATTACCCTTGAAAGTTTGGGTGATGAAGCGCATCGCTATGGCGCGATTCGAAGCTGGGGCAGTGTCGGTTACATTTGTTTAGTGGTGGCTGGTGGCTTTGCTATCAGCCAGTTTGGCGCTGACATATTGCCCTCAATTGGCATGCTGTTATTCATCGGTATGTTTTTGTGTTCCTTGGCGTTGCCTGCTAATCGAGTCAACGTTGCTGACGCATCTTTAAGGCCCCCTTTAAAAATTACCGCGCCTATATTTTGGTTTTTAGTCTCAGCCTTATTATTACAGATGAGTGTTGGGCCATTTTATGGCTTCTTCGTACTTTACCTAAAGCAAGCGGGTTACTCTGAAGCGAGCGCGGGGTTATTTGTCGCTTTTGGTGTTGTGGTCGAGATCTTAATGTTCATGCTAGCACCAAGGTTACTGGGTCGGTTTGGGGTTAAATTATTACTGCTACTCAGTGTGGCATTAACGGCTGTTCGTTGGTTGTTGTTAGCTTATGGGGTTGATAGCATCTTAATTTTATCCATTAGCCAAGCGCTGCATGCCTTTACTTTTGGTTTAACCCATGCGGCTTCTATTCAGTTTATTCATCGTAATTTTGATATTGCCCATCGCAGCAAAGGCCAAGCCATGTACGCCAGTATCAGCTTTGGTTTTGGTGGCGCGCTCGGTATTTGGATAAGCGGGCTTATTTGGGGTGATGGTTCTGGCTCTACCAATACTTGGATTTTTGCCGCTATGTGTGCATTTTTATCTATGCTTGCCGTTATGGCCATTTCAGAGAAAAAAAAGGACGTTATTTCGTGAAGCGTTTTCGTTTAGGTTTGATTATCAATCCGCTTGCTGGATTAGGTGGTAGTGTCGGGTTAAAAGGCTCTGACGGTGTTGCGACGCAAGCTATTGCAAAAGGCGCTGAGCCCAAAGCGCAGCTTAGAATGCAACAAGCTTTAGAGGTTGTGCTGCCATTTAAAGATCAAATCGATATTATTACCGCATCCGGCGCGATGGGGCATGATTTAGCCCAACAGCTTGGGTTTAATACTGAGTGCGTTTATCAGTCTGCGAATATAACCGAAGCTAAAGACACTCAATCAGCCGTTAAAGCACTGATCAATGAATCGTTAGATTTACTGTTATTTGCCGGTGGTGACGGCACTGCCAGAGATATTTATAGTGTCATTGAGCAAGATGATACTGCGCTTTTACCTGTGTTAGGTGTGCCTGCTGGGGTTAAGATTCACTCTGGGGTGTATGCGATTACCCCCCATGCTGCCGGTGTTGTGGTTGAAATGCTGTTAAAACGTGAATTGGTGAGCTTGATGGACGCTGACGTGATGGATATTGATGAAGTGGCGTTTAGGCAAGGTGTGGTAAAAGCTAAACGATACGGTGAAATGCAGGTGCCTGCAGAGCCACGTTATATTCAAGCGGTAAAAATGGGCGGCAAGGAAGTCGATGAACTGGTGTTAGCTGATATCGCAGCTGATGTGATTAGTCAGATGGAAGATGAGCTGTATATCATAGGCAGTGGCTCTACTGTTGCTGCGTTAATGGAAGACCTCAATATCGATAACACCTTATTAGGTGTTGATGTGATTCATGATCAAACCTTAGTAGCCAGTGATGTTACTGCTAAGCAGTTAATTGAGCTTACTCAGCATAAACCCACAAAACTGGTTATTACCCTCATTGGCGGTCAAGGCCACATATTAGGTCGAGGTAATCAGCAGTTGTCTCCAGAGCTAATAAAACAAGTTGGTAAAGACAATATTATTATCCTTGCTACAAAAACTAAGTTAAAAGCACTTGAAGGCAGGCCATTAATTGTGGATAGTGGCGACCCAGAATTAGATAGAGAGCTTACGGGCTATTATAAAATTGTTACTGGATACCACGATTACGTGATGTACCAAGTGGCAAATCCAGATTTATCGGAGAGCTAAACCATGTTAGAAAAATATGATGCTGCATTAGAGTCATGGATTGAAAGTAACGTTGCCCATGGCGATGATGATGCGTTATTTGCCAGTGGTTATTTGCAAGGCCATATCGCTGTTGTATTGTCACAGCTTGAGCAAGAGCAGACTTCTGGCATCGATGCATTAGATGATAAAATGGTCGATTGTTTAGCGCTAGCAAACGATGAACTAGATGAAGCAGATTTCAGTCTAGTCAAGGCTGCATGGTTACAGCTTCGTCAAATTATTAGCGACATTAAATAATCTATGACTAAGCAAACTGTTTCAATTGGGCTTGTTAACCCAAAAACACCAGTAAATGTTGGCGGCATTATGCGCGCTGCTGGCTGTTACCGAGCTAATTCGGTTTTTTACACTGGCAATCGTTATGCATTGGCGGCACGTTCTGGTGAAGCGCAATATGACATCGATACCAAAAATGCGGCCGCTACTATTCCGCTCACCGCTGTTGAGTCTTTACTTGAGCAAGTGCCACAAGGCGCAAAAATCATTTGTGTTGATCTAGTGGTTGGCGCAACGCCGCTGCCTTTGTTTGAGCACCCGCAAGATGCATTTTATATTTTTGGCCCTGAAGATGGCACCATACCCCAGCAAATTATCGATGCCGCGGATGATGTGGTTTATGTGCCAACTGTCGGTTGTATGAACTTAGCTGCGTCAGTGAATGTATTGCTTTATGACCGCTTATCAAAAAGTACTCAAATAGCGGCAGACGATGAATTAATTCGTGAAAGTCGCGACAATAATAATCGTACCAAAGTCAAAACTTGGCTAAAAAAGTAAACGGTTAATTGGATCAGCGTTAATAGCCTGGTAATAACTAAAGCTCAATAAGATAATGTCCTATTGAGCTTTTTTATGCCTGATTTTTAGATGCTTAAGTGGCTATTGGTTGTATTTGTTCAAAAAAGAGCTTAAATATTCCAAGCCACTTTTTTGTGTTGCTACTTGTGTTGTTACTTGTGTTGCTACTTGAGTTTCTGCTTGTGCATAGGCTCGAGTTAGCTCAGCTTGTAAGCAGTGATAAATTGCAGTTTCATGTTCTGCTATAAGTTCAAATGTCGGTGCTAATTGACGGCTCTCTTGACTATCTTGAAGCTGACATTGCTGTAACCATTGTCGATATTTTACTTCATAAGGTTCAACCCATTGGCTTAAGGTCTGCATTAATTCAAGCCAAGGTAAGTCGATCCACTTTTTGGCATCGTCATCGCCTTGTGCGGTTAATTCAGCGGTTTTAAACACATATTTTTGAGGTTGTTTCAAAAGATGCTGTAGTAATAACTCTGCGGTAACCGTTTCTACTTCCACTAACGCCTTCCAGAGCTTATTTTGCTCATCATTATCGTCAACATTTTCAAAGTAACTAAAAAATACAATGCCGTAAATCTCGCCTTCGTAAGCTTGATGGATTAGATGATTCATTGTTATCTCTGTCGATTGAATTAAAACGCTCAATTAGCTTAACGCTTTACCTTTGAGTAACTTTCTTAACCACATTCGATTGGGGTTAAGCATTGCCAGCATTTCATAGCTAAGTGGTGGCGTGTGATTGCATATCATTGCCGCTAATGCCTCTGCAGCTAAAGGCCCAGAACTTAGGCCTCTTGAGCCTAGTCCTCCCAAAATGAATAAATTGTCATAGCTTGGTGCTTGGTGTTGCTGCCAAAACTTTCGGCTAGCGGGACTATGCTGATGTTGCTCTAATGGCTGCTGATTATATTGGGCATAAATGGCTTCAACATTAGGGGCGAGTCCCATCATAGGGCAATGATCACGAGTAACCATTCTAACGCCCACTCTGGCGCTGGCAGCTGATACATCAATATCGCACAGCCAGTTACGCTCAGGAAAACTCTGATGCATTTTTTGGGCATTTTCTAATTGCTCAGTGGGACTGTAATCTACATTATCGGGCGACTTTACATAGCTTGCCCCAACACAGTGGCGCTGATTATTACTGGGAGTGAGATAGCCGTGGGCGCAAATCACCGTATCAAGTTGAGCCAGTTCACCTTGGCTGGGTATATGGCTCACTTGGCCACGAAAGCCTGTGACCTGTAATAATTTAGTTTGTTTAAAATCAGTTAATTGAGCCCCTGAAGCGATGACGACTTTACCATGCCTAAAGCTATCATGTTGCTCGTTGTCATGACTGGCGTTAAGTTGCCAGTAAGCACTCTGAGAGGGCACTTTGCCATCTTGTGTTAAGTCAATGTCGTGCTCAAGGCTGTTAACCCGTTCAGGACTGTTAACTCGCTCAAGGCTGTTAACGCGCTCAAGGCTGTTAATTTTAGTGTTGAGCTTAATTATTAATTTACAGCCATTGTTTTCTGCAACTGAAGTGGCATGAGCAATGGCTGCCTGAGCAAATTCAAAAGGGCAGATCCAACCAGCCCAAGGATAGTAAAAGCCATTTTTGTTGATGTCGATTCTTGCCAGTTGATTGGCTTGCTCAGCGTTAACACTAAAAGCAATTTCTTTTGGCCACTGCTGACCAAGCATAATTTTATTCAGTCTGGCATCACTGCGCTCATCAAACCCAGTTTGCAGTACACCACAAAATTGATGGTCAATCTGGTGACCTAACGCTGTTAATTGCTGCAACCTACGGCGACTGAATAAAAAAGCTTGTTGAAAGTACTGACTCATCAGGTTGTTATCAGGAGTGAGTAGGGGATAAATAGCGCCTTGCTTATTACCCGATGCGCCATCAGCCAATTGGTTATCTTTGCAATAAATGGTGACACTCTGCCCACGTTCAATCAGTGATAACGCCAAATGGGCTGCAGCTATACCGCCACCAATAATGGCGATAGTGTCGTCACTGCTTTGATGATGTTCACTGCAAGGGCTCAAGCAATAGGCGTAATGGCTATCAGTACTGCGGCGCAGCGCTTGGCGCTCTTGTAAGGCAATAGAATCGTGTTTTTGAGTATCAGGTTGACATTCACTTTTCTGGTTAAAAATATTATTTACGCCAAAACCGCTTCTGCTGGCTAATAGGTTAAGTTGTTTAAAGCTCGTTGCGTTATCATTGTCACTGGCAGAGTCAAAATAGTGAATATTGGCTGTATCTTCACTCAGTCTGCCCATTTGCCACAGTAACTTTTCACTAAGGTATTGATCTATATATTGGCTTGTAATCGTATGAGGTAAGCAATGCCAGTTTGATATCAACATTTTTTCGGCGTTGGGAATACCTTGGCAATTTTCTAACAATGAACCGAAATACAGATCAACAGTGAATAAACCTTTGGCTAACACCAATCTTTGGCAACCAGATATTTTGGCGATACAAGCTTGCTGAAGGACTAAGGCTAATTCATAAAATGGATCTTGTTTATCAAGATGTTGATGTAAAAAGCCTAATTCAGCTGAATTTATAGGATTAGGTTCAAATATGCTGAGCAGTGTTTTTTGGTTTTTTGTTAGAGATAACTGCCATAGTGACATGAGCTCCATACCAATACCGAAGCCTATTTGAGCAATCGATAAGGTTTTATTTGAGACTGCTGCATCAGACAGGACAGTTTGATGATAATGCCTTATGCTAGAGGCATAATCAGGATTTTGACAGTAACTACTTGGATATTTTGCCGAAAATGTTGCACAATCTCGGTCTATAAAAAGGAAGTCAGTGGTTAATTTGGTCAAAGTTCGTTACTCAAAATGATTCAATTGAGATTATTTTACCTGTGTTTGCTGAAAGCTGACCACTTTATTCATCTAAAGCGGATATCATTGCCACAGCAAAATTAGGTACTGACATGTACAAAATGGATAGCATAAAATGAAAAGAGTCGTAATTACAGGTTTAGGTGTTGTTTCTAGCATCGGTAATAACAAGCAAGAAGTGACAGAGTCATTGAAAGCTGGACGTAGTGGTATCACCCATTCAGATCAATTTGAAGAAATGAAATTACGTAGTCATGTTTGGGGGGATATCAAATTAAACCCTGCTGAGCATATTGACCGTAAGGCATTACGCTTCATGGGAGACGCAGCAGCTTACGCTTATATTGCAATGCAAGAAGCAATCAGTGATGCTAATTTGACAGAAGAGCAGTATTCTCACCATCGCGTGGGTTTAGTGGTCGGTACTGGCGGCGCATCATCTAAAAATCAAGTACAAGCAGCTGACACCTTACGTGAAAAAAGCGTAAAACGTGTTGGCCCTTATATTGTACCGCGCATTATGGCCAGTACGGCGAGTGCTTGTTTAGCGACCCCATTTAAAATTAAAGGTATGAATTATTCAATTAGTTCTGCTTGTGCAACTTCAGCACATTGTATTGGCCATGCAGCTGAGCTTATTCAAATGGGTAAGCAAGATATGGTATTTGCTGGTGGTGCAGAAGAACTAGATTGGACCCTAACCATGGGCTTCGATGCTATGGGGGCATTGTCAACTAAGTATAATGACACGCCTGAAAAGGCTTCACGTACTTACGATGCTGACCGTGATGGTTTTGTTATCTCTGGTGGCGGCGGGATTGTTGTCGTTGAAGAGTTAGAGCATGCATTAGCTCGTGGCGCAAAAATCTATGCGGAAATCATTGGTTATGGCGCATCTTCTGATGGCTACGACATGGTTGCACCGTCAGGTGAAGGTGCTGTGCGTTGTATGCAAATGGCGCTAGCTGATGTTGATACCCCAATTGATTATATCAATACTCATGGTACTTCAACCCCAGTTGGTGATGTGCGTGAGCTTGAAGCTTTGCGTGAGGTTTTTCCGACAGACATGCCTCCAGTTGCATCAACTAAATCATTGACTGGCCATGCATTAGGTGCAGCCGGTGTTCACGAGGCCATTTATAGCTTAGTGATGATGGAAGATAGCTTTATTGCACCAAGTATCAATATCGATACCTTGGATGAACAAGCCGTTGGTATTCCTTTAGTCACTGAGTATCGTGATGCAAAGCTAACGACTGTGATGAGCAACAGCTTTGGCTTTGGTGGCACTAATGCCACTTTGGTTATGCGCAAGTATAAATAAGCTTAGACAGCGACTTTATTAGTCGTTCGTATAAAGTAATCAAAGCCTTCTAGTCGACAGACTAGAAGGCTTTTTTGTGTTTTTTGACCTTTAAAGCAGATTAAAACTATTTTTACACATAGCTAATCAATGCGGCTCGAAAACAATATTTCTAATTCATTGATACCTATGCATTCTAATAACTTGATAGAATAAGCAGATAATCACAGTATTTATGGCTAATTACACTTATGAAAATCGTTGCCGATGAAAACATGCCTTATGTGGAAGCCTTATTTGGGCACCTAGGGACAATTGAGCGCGTAAATGGTCGCTCATTAGCACCAGAGCAACTGATTGATGTTGACGTGCTGCTAGTTCGTTCAGTTACTAAGGTCAATCAAGGCTTATTGTCTAAAGCAAACAAATTACTGTTTGTTGGCAGTGCCACCATAGGTACCGACCATATTGATTTAGCCTATCTTAAGCAGCGTAATATCCCGTTTACTAATGCCCCTGGATGCAATGCCACAGCGGTGGGCGAGTATGCTTTTATCGCCATGCTTGAATTGGCTAAACGCTTTAAGCAGCCAATAAAAAATAAAGTTGTTGGCATTGTCGGTGCGGGTAATACCGGTTCAGCATTAGAAAAGTGCCTAAACGCTTATGGCATGAAAGTACTGTTATGTGATCCTATTTTAGAAAAAAGTTCTGCGGATGAACGCCAGTTCGTGTCATTAGATACCATAATCGAGCAAGCCGACATCATCAGTTTACATGTGCCGATTACCAAAGAAGGCGCAGATAAAACCTGGTATTTATTCGATGAAGCTCGATTACTGCAGCTAAGAGAAAATACCTGGTTATTAAATTGCTGCAGAGGTGAGGTCATTGATAACCGAGCCTTGATAAAAGTTAAGCGTCAACGTGACGATTTAAAACTGGTTTTAGATGTATGGGAAGGTGAGCCACACCCAATGGCTGAGCTGGTGCCGTTAGCTGAATTTGCGACTCCTCACATTGCTGGATATAGCTTAGAAGGCAAAGCTCGGGGCACCTTTATGTTGTTTGAAAAATTGTGTGACATCCTAAAGTTGCCCCATGAGAAATCAGTATCGAGCCTGTTACCGTCATTTTTTATTAATCAATTATCCGTGGCAGAGCAACCGACAGAAAGTCAGTTACTTACCCTTGCTAGACAGGTTTATAACCTCAAAGATGATGACGAATTATTTAGAAAAACCTTTCTAAATCACAATGGCTTCGATCATATGAGAAAAAATCACACTCATCGACGTGAATTTAGTGCATTGTCGCTAGTCAACACGGGTGCTTGTAAGGTAAATTGGGTCTATAAATTAGGTTTTTCAGGAGTCGAGCGTTAATTATGTCACAGGAATTTAATGTTGTTGTTTTAGGTGCGTCGGGCGCAGTGGGTCAAACTATGATTGAGATCCTTGAAGAGCGAAACTTTCCGGTTGCAAACTTATACCCATTAGCCAGTAGCCGCAGTGCAGGTGAAACCGTTAGCTTTAATGGTAAACAAGTCGAAATTCTAGATGTGGATACGTTCGATTGGAGCACGGCTCAAATTGGATTCTTCTCCGCAGGTGGTGACGTCTCAGCTAAGTGGGCCCCGATTGCTGCAGAGCATGGCTGTGTGGTGATTGATAACACCTCACATTTTCGTTATGACATCGATGTGCCATTAGTGGTACCAGAAGTTAATCCGCAGGCCATCGCAGACTTCCGTAATCGTAATATCATTGCTAATCCTAACTGTTCAACCATTCAAATGTTAGTGGCGCTAAAGCCTATTTATGATGCATTTGGTATTTCACGTATTAACGTGGCAACTTACCAGTCTGTATCAGGTTCAGGTAAGCAAGCTATTGAAGAATTAGCGGGTCAGACGGCCAAACTACTTCAAGGTTTACCAGCTGAAAATAAAGTATACCCAAAGCAAATTGCTTTTAACGTATTACCGCAAATTGATGTGTTTATGGACAATGGTTACACCAAAGAAGAAATGAAAATGGTGTGGGAAACGCAAAAGATTTTTGGTGATCACGATATCGTGGTTAATCCAACAGCGGTGCGTGTTCCTGTTTTTTATGGTCACTCAGAAGCAGTGCACCTTGAAACTCGCCAACCTGTTGAGGCAGAAGAAGTAAAAGCCGTCCTACGTGATGCTGAAGGTATCGTGTTATTTGAAAATGATGAAGATTATCCAACGGTAGTGACAGACTCTGCAGGTACCGATCCAGTATTTGTTGGCCGTGTGAGAAAAGATATTTCTCATGATTACGGTATAAATTTATGGGTGACTGCCGATAACATCCGTAAAGGTGCTGCTTTAAACAGTGTTCAAATAGCCGAAGTCTTGATTAGAGATTATTATTAATACGATAATATCCCTATAAATAGAGCTATTTAGATTAAAAAGCCTGCAGCCTGCAGGCTTTTTTCATTTTAGCGTGGTTCACAGTAGCAGGGTAATTAAATCTGGTTTATAGTCTTATGAATACTAAAACTAATAAATACAATTGCCTAAAGCCAGTTGTCATGATGACAACCCCATAGCGCTCAAAGGAAAGATTGATGATTCTTCGTACTGCTTATTTTGTTGGCATAATGGCCTGTGCTTTGGCCGCTGTTTCTGCTTCTTCTACGGTTGAGCCTGTCCATGCTCAGACGCTAAAAATTACCGGCCCCAACGGCGAAGTCAATTCTATCGTTGCCCGTCAATATGGTCCTACAACTTCAGCCGACACTTTTTGGAGTATTGCGCAAAAGGTTAGGCCCAATCAAAGTATCACCATATACCAAGTGATGGCGGCACTTTTTGATGCTAATCCCCATGCCTTTAGCAGTGATAATTATAATTCTTTAGAGCGGGGGATGACGCTGTTGGTCCCTTCTGCAGATGTGATGGCGCAAATCCCCAAAGCGGATGCCAAGCTTCGGGCTGAAGATAATGATAAACGCTTCGCGAATGCCAATATAACGGTCAAAGCGCCGCAAAAGCCTGCGGTAAGTGCTGGGCAAACGAGCGCAACTTCAGCTCAAAAACCGTTAGCCATCGTAGCTGAAAAAACACTTAAAAATACAGTCGAGGTTAACCAACCTCTCATTGATGAGTTAACCGTTAAACTCGAGAACGCACAAAGTAAAAGTTTATCTTTAACCGATGAATTGGCGCGTTCAGAAGATATGTTAATGATTAAGGACGCTGACAACGCTGCCTTAAAAGCGAAGATAAAAGAGCTGTCTTTGCAGCTTTCTGTCTCACAAGAAGAGTTACAATTACTTTCTGAAAAGCACACTGAACTTGAAGCGGCCTACGCGTTATTGGTTGCTGAAAATGCTAAGCCAACAGTCATTGAGCAGCCAACTAACTTTTGGCGGTCAATTGCTGACAACATGATATTGCTTGCCGTTATCGCGGCATTACCGCTTATTATAATCTTTCTGATTATTTTCTGGCTGATGCGCCGTAAAAATGAGCAGGATGAAAGCATCAATGAAACACCTCAAGCTGAAACTAGTTCAGAACCCTTAGCCTCAATGGCAGGCCCACAAGCTGCAGTGGCTGAATCATTAGCCGTTACGGATGATATTGACGATCTCAATGACTTAGCGATTCATTTAGATGAAGAAGACTCTACGGAAGATTTGCTTGATCTAGATATCACCAACGAAACGCAATTATCTTTAGATGGTGCTGATGATGTTGATATGTATATCGAAGATGAAAAGGCTAGCGAACAAATAGCTGAAGGCACCTCACTAGATGATTTGTGGTCTGAAGCCATGAATGAGCAAGAAGTCGAATTGGCGTCTATAGAAGACGAAGGAGACTATTTTGAAAGCTTACTTGACGGTCTTGATGAATCAGCAGAAGTTAAACAAACAGACGAAGAAGATTTAGACAGTTTACTTGCAGACTTTGATTTACCAGCAGAGGATACTACTGAAGTTGCACCAGAACTAAGCCAAACAGATACCCAAGATGACATTGACAGCTTACTGGCTGATTTTGATTTACCGACGGATAATGCTGGTGAAGTTGCTGCAGAAGCTGAAGCTGAAGCTGAAGTCGCACCAGAACCAAGCCAAACAGATGTTCAAGATGACATCGACAGCTTACTGGCAGATTTTGATTTACCGACGGATAATGCTGGTGAAGTTGCTGCTGAAGCTGAAGCTGAAGCTGAATCTGAATCTGAATATGAATATGAAGTCGCACCAGAATTAAGCCAAACAGATACCCAAGATGACATCGACAGCTTACTGGCAGATTTTGATTTACCGACGGATAATGCTGGTGAAGTTGCTGCAGAAGCTGAATTTGAAGTCGCACCAGAACCAAGCCAAACAGATACCCAAGATGATATCGACAGCTTACTGGCAGATTTTGATTTACCGGCAGATGAAGCTATACCCGAAGCTGGCAGTGAAGCAGACGGTGAATTAGATAGCGGATCTTTACAGCAAACGCCAGAAACAGATACTCAAGATGACATCGACAGCTTACTAGCTGACTTTGATTTAGCGCCTGAATCATCAAATGTTGTCGATACACAGGCTGATGAATCTGCCAATAGCGCAGTTGATGATTCAGTTGATGATATTGACGCCTTACTTGCAACCATCGACGTTACTGATGATGTTGAAGGGGCAGAAGATTTTTCTGCCGAAATTGCAGCTGAATTAGAAAGCGATGTTGCCACCACATTAGATGACAGCGAGAATCTTGATGAGTTACTGGCAACAGTCGATCCTGAAAAAGAGTTTACTCCGCTAGCCACTTCAGATGTCGATGTCGAGCAGCAATTAGCTTCTGAGCTAGCCCAAATTGAATCAGAGCTTGAAATTGATAGCGACAATAGCGATCTTGACACACTCATTTCAGATTTAGAAACACAAACCGAGTTACCTCAACAGACAGCAGAGCCTGAAGAGTCATTTACTGGGGCAGATGATTTCGCCGCGCAAATTGCCGCCGAGCTTGAGCAGGAACAAGGCGAGCACGAACACGCCACCACATCGGATGCCGATTTAGATGCCTTGCTTGCTGACATGAATAATGAGCCAGAAGCCAGCCTTGCAGATACAGATACGCGCCAAGCCGAGCCACTCACATTTGCCTCTGGTGATGATGTCACTCTTGGCCTAGATGATGATCAGCACGATGATCCCCTCGTTAACCAGTTATTAGCGGCTGAGAAATCAACAGAGTCTAATAACGATAGCAATACAGATGCCGACGATCTTGATGCGTTATTGGCAGACTTTGATGTCGATAAGCTCGCCGAGGATGATGAACCGCCATTATTTTCAATCGATGAGTTTTCGGAGGACGAAAGAGGCTCTGAAGCTGAATTTGATAACATGCTGGCAGGCCTGTCAGCACTTGATGATGACTTAGCTGAAACTGATGCAGCTCCAGACACAGTCGCTGATAAAGACACTGACACTGACCATGACAGCAAGCTTAACGAAAACCCTGAATTTGAGCCAAAAGAGTCAGGCTTTTTTGATGATCTAAAATCAAAAAAAGCTGAGCCGGCCAAATTAGATTGGGAGTCAGAATTATTTAAACAAGCCTGCAACCAAGATGATGTTGATAGTGCAGATGAAGTTAATAGTGCAGATGATGGCAGTTATTCTCTTACTGAAGATAATTTAACTGTTGATGAAGCCCTTGCAGCCCTTGACGCTGAAGAAAAGCAATCAACACCATCTGAAGAGACTCTTAATACCTTTGAACAAGAAAACGGTTTCATCGATATTGACGTATTATTAAATGATGCCGATGAAATAGTTGAAGTAAGCGATCAGTACAAAGATGTTGAAGTGGATATGGGCGAAGTTAATGCCCTTATTGGCAATGCGGAAATGATTGATGTTGATGACGAAGAAAATTCAGTTAATGCCAAATTAGATCTGGCCCGTGCCTACATTGAGATTGAAGATGAAGATGCTGCCAAAGCATTACTCACTGAAGTCAAAATTGACGGTAATGAACGCCAACAAAGTGAAGCCTCAAAACTACTGAATGATATAAGCTAATCATAAAGTACATAAAACGGCGCAGTTAACTGCGCCGTTTTTGTATCAGGTATACAGACTCTGACAGTGGGTTGTGCTTTTGCATTACATCTTCAGTTAATTTGTTATAAAATGCGCGCACTTAAAATTAGAGGGTTTAATCAATGCGTGTGGCCTTAGGCGTCGAATACGATGGTAGTCAATATTTTGGTTGGCAAAGACAGAAAGAAGTTGATTCTGTGCAAGCGCAAATCGAAGCGGCGTTATCATCAATTGCCAATGAACCGATTGAAATTATCTGTGCGGGACGTACAGATTCTGGGGTACATGGAACAGGTCAAGTCATACATTTTGATACTCAAGCTAATCGAGCGATGTCAGCGTGGACATTAGGCGTTAATGCCAAGCTACCTGATAATATTGCAATCCGCTGGGCGAAAGAAGTGGATGAGACTTTCCATGCTCGCTTTTCAGCGACTGCACGTCGATATCGTTATATTATCAATAACAGTGAATTTAGACCGGGTATTTTAAATAAGGGTTTAACCCATTATCACTACCCACTGGATCACAATTTGATGCACCAAGGCGCGCAATTGTTTGTTGGTGAACATGACTTTACCAGCTTCAGAGCATTACAGTGCCAAGCCCATAGCCCGGTAAGAACCATTGAATTTGTTAATGTCACTCGTCAAGGAACATTCATTATTATCGATATTAAAGCCAATGCATTTTTGCATCATATGGTGCGTAATATTGTTGGCACCTTACTTGAAATCGGCCAGTCACATCAAAAAATTGAGTGGGTTAATGAACTTCTAGCATTAAAAGATAGAAAATTTGCCGCGCCGACATCAAAGCCCAATGGCTTATATCTGGTGGATGTGACTTACCCAGAGCACTACAACTTACCTAAGCCGCCAATGGGGCCGCTATTTATGCAAGATTAGACACTTAGCTGCTACTGATCGCTAAATAGTCGCATTTTTACTGTTTACGAAACAACAATGTGAGCATGGGACAAATTCAAAAGGGATACAATGAAGACAGATAATGACACGCAATTAACCGTTAAGCCTGCAAAAGACGCAAGCTTGTCCCAATGGTTAGATTATTTATTATCGATTCACCCCACTGAAATAGATATGGGCTTAACCCGAGTAACGGCCGTTGCTGAGCGTTTAAGTCTATTGTCCTTAGCTGACTCTAAAGTGATTACCGTTGCCGGAACCAATGGCAAAGGTACCACTTGCGCCATGCTTGAGGCGGTATTTTTGCAAGCCGGTAAAACGGTTGGGGTTTATAGCTCGCCGCACTTAGTTAACTTTAACGAGCGCGTAAGGCTTAATCATATTGACGTGACAGATGCGCAAATTATTGAAGCCTTTAGTGTCATTGAACATGCCCGCGCTGAGATCTCATTAAGCTTTTTTGAATTTGCCACCTTAACAGGATTATATATTTTCAAGCTGGCTAAACCTGAGATTATTTTACTGGAAGTGGGCTTAGGTGGTCGCTTAGATGCAACCAATATTATTGATGCCGATGTCAGTGTCATTACCTCGATTGATATTGATCATCAAGAGTATCTAGGTGATACCAGAGAGCTAGTCGGCCGTGAAAAGGCAGGAGTATTTAGAACTGAGTGTTTAGCGGTGATTGGCGAACCTGATTGCCCTAATTCCATAACCGAATATGCCCAAGCGATTAATGCGTATGCTTATAGTGTTAATAAAGACTTTAGCTATGTTATTGCAAATGACACTAGCACAGATAACCGCTCAACTTGGCACTATAGCAGTGCTAATCGCAGCATAGAGGCTATACCATTACCGAGATTACCTTTAGCCAATGCCGCCACTGCCATTGCTGTTATTGAGCAGGCTTTCCCACAACTCAGTGATAACGATATTAAACAGGGCATTGCCAATGCCAGTTTGTCAGGCCGCTTTGAGCAAGTACTAGAACAACCAAAAGTGTGGGTTGATGTAGCACATAATCCCCATGCTGCGAAATACCTTGCTACGCAACTGCAAGGCTTTAAGCCTGCGCGCATTATTGCCTTATGCGGTATGTTAAAAGATAAAGATGCCGCTGCAGTTTTAAAGGAGCTTGAAGACAGTATTGATGAATGGAACTTTGTATCATTACCGGTTGAGCGCGGAAATGATGCTAAAACATTAGCCAAGGAGTTAAATACAAGCTTGTCTGCATCACAATTTGACTCAATGGATTTGGCTTGGTGCAGTATTAAGTCAAATATAAATGCAGATGATGTAGTAATTGTTTTTGGCTCATTTTACACTGTGGCAGCGTTTAGTGAATTATTAAAAAAGGGATAAAGATTTGTCTGGTCAATTTCAAAACCGTTTAGTTGGCACCATAGTGATCGTTGCTCTTGGGGTTATATTTTTACCTGATTTATTAGACGGTAAAAAGCAGCGCCAAGTTGAAGAGTTTACAGAAATTCCTTTACGCCCAGTGATTACTGAGCAAGCAAGCGATCAAATTGGCGAGGGTTACACTCCTGAAACCTTTGAAGTTGAAGAGATTGCAGCAACCCAAGATTTAGCTCAAGTTTCAGAAAAAACCAGCACTACGCCAGCGACTAAAACTGACAGTGGAACAAAGTCAGTCACAAGCGCCAACACCGCAACCGCATTAACAGCAGTAACCTCAAAGCCTGAAACTGTTAAATCAGCCATAAAACAAGCTCAGCCCATCAAAGCGGGATTTACCTTGCAGTTGGGTGGTTTTAATAACGCTAAAAATGTTGAAGGCTTAGTTCAAAAGCTGCGCACTAATGGTTTTACCGCTTATACATTACCGACTAAACCGATTGATGGTTCTTTAACAAAAGTGTTTGTCGGCCCTGAACTCTCAGCAGATAAACTGAAAAGTTATCAACAAAAAATACAGAAAATAACCGGTCTTCAAGGCAAGATTGTGCAATACAATCCCCTAGAAAACTAACTATTCATCATTGTTTTTTTCAGCGCACAGTCAATTTATTCTGCTAGAGGTGTGAAACTTTTCAGTCTCTGTTAGAATCGCGCCGTCTTAACATCTATACCGGATCCCTCTCTCAATGGTTTGGATTGATTACGCTATTTTCATTATCATCGGCCTATCAACTGTTATCAGTTTGATACGTGGATTTGCCAAAGAAGCCATGTCGCTAGTGGTATGGTTCGCTGCTTTCTTTGTTGCTAGCCAATTTTATCAAGATCTCGCTGTTCACCTAACGCAGATGAATGACGAAATGCTTAGAAATGGCGTTGCAATTGCTATTTTATTTATCGCTACTCTCATTCTTGGTGCCTTAGTTAATTACATATTAGGCCAACTGGTGTCAAAAACCGGCTTGTCAGGCACAGACCGCGTATTAGGTTTGTGCTTTGGCGCGCTTCGCGGGGCGTTAATCGTCAGCGCAATATTATTTTTTCTGGATGCGTTTACCGGTGCTTCAAGTCAAGACTGGTGGACGGATTCAGAGCTTGTACCCCAATTTGGTGTGGTTATTCAGTGGTTTTTTGACTATCTGGAAAATACCTCCAGCTTTGTACCCAAAATATAAATATAAATATAAAACATCTTACAATGAGGAAGCTTACCCATGTGTGGTATCGTCGGAATAGTTGGTCTGTCATCGGTTAATCAAACCATTTATGATGCGTTGACCGTGCTTCAGCACCGTGGTCAAGATGCTGCAGGCATCGTGACCGTGGACAAAAATGCATTTCGTTTACGTAAGGCTAATGGACTCGTTAAAGACGTATTTGAAATCAAACACATGCAACGCCTTCAAGGTAATGCAGGTATTGGACACGTACGTTATCCAACAGCAGGCAGCTCGAGTGCCTCTGAAGCACAACCATTCTATGTTAACTCTCCATTTGGTATTTCCTTAGCCCATAACGGTAACTTGACCAATACAGTTGAGCTTGCTGAAGGACTGATCAAAAAGCGCCGTCATGTAAATACCACCTCAGATTCTGAAGTGTTATTAAACTTGCTTGCTGATGAGCTGCAAGAAACCCGCAGCTTAACCTTAAGCGCTGATGAAGTTTTTGATGCAATAGCGAAAGTTCATGCACAAACTCGCGGTGCTTATGCTGCTGCGGCGATGATTATTGGCCAAGGCTTAGTGGCATTTCGTGACCCATTTGGGATCCGTCCTTTAGTACTTGGTAAGAACGAAACCCCAACAGGTACCGAATACATGGTCGCCTCTGAATCAGTGGCACTTGATGCAGTTGGCTTTGAAGTGATGCGCGACGTTGCGCCAGGCGAAGCAGTTTATATTTCACTTGATGGTCAACTATTTACTCGCCAATGTGCGGTTGAGCCAAGCTATGCACCTTGTATTTTTGAATTCGTCTATTTCGCTCGTCCAGACTCGAGTATTGATAAAGTGTCTGTCTATGCCAGCCGTGTAAACATGGGGGCTAAATTAGGCGCAAAAATTCAAAAGGAATGGGAAGATTATGATATTGACGTGGTGATCCCAATTCCTGAAACCTCGTGTGATATCGCCCTAGAAATTGCTCGTGGAATGGACCTGCCATATCGCCAAGGTTTTGTTAAAAACCGCTATATTGGCCGTACTTTTATTATGCCGGGTCAGCAAGAGCGTAAGAAATCTGTTCGCCGTAAGCTAAACGCGATTAAAACTGAGTTTACTGGTAAGAACGTATTGTTAGTTGACGACTCAATTGTTCGTGGTACCACCTCTGAGCAAATCATTGAAATGGCTCGTGAAGCTGGGGCTAAGAAAGTGTATTTTGCTTCAGCAGCACCTGAAATTCGCTTCCCGAATGTCTACGGTATTGATATGCCAACCACCAATGAGTTGATTGCTCATGGCCGTGATGCTGATGAAATCGCTAAAATCATCGGCGCCGATGGGATTATCTTCCAAGACTTATCAGACTTGGTTGAAGCCGTTGGAATGGAAAATCCAGAAATTAAGCGCTTTGAAACCTCAGTATTTGATGGTCATTACATCACTAACGATGTTGACCAGGCGTACTTGGATCACCTGACTCAACTGCGAAATGATGATGCCAAAGCCAATAATAAAGACATTGGTACTAACTTAGAAATGCATAACGTTTGTCATCCTTAAACGATACTTTCTAAGTAACTGATTAAAGCCAGCTAGCCGCTGGCTTTTTTGTTTTTCTTTTCCTTCAGTAATCGAAACTAGTACTACAGATAAAAAAATGCCTGAATCACTTCAGGCATTTTGCTCGGTTTATTGATGATGAGTCACTATCAAATTACTAATATAAATATATTAATAATTATGAGCTTCTGCTAGTCGTGCAGGGGAGTGACACACAGAACATGATTCAGTGATAGGCGCTGGGTCAAATACGGCAAAGTCGCCACTTTCACCCGTGTGCGTATCAGCTTCTGGAGTGATAGCCACATTGAAATCACCACCTTGTTGTATCATGTGATTTTTCGCAGCATCACCAGTATGACAAGTGGCACAGTTAGCAGAAATCGCCGTGATACCGTAAACACTGCTTTCATCCATACCGTTTAACACAACTGCTGGTGCTACATCTTCAAGGTCAATCATACCAGTGTGACAAGCTTGACAATCAACCGGCATGTTTCTGTCGGTTGTTGGCATGTCATTTAGACCACGGTCTTGCTTGTATGCTCCAAAGTGCATGTTGTGAACCAATGGTCCCCACGCCATCGCGTAGTCTCCTATAGTTCCATCTTCCTGTGTTTTACCTGGAGCCCAGTTATAAGCAGAGTGACATTGCGCACAGCCGTCGCCACCTAAGTCAAAACCACCACGTTGACCACCATGACCTTGTAACCCTTCAGTGTGACAAGTTAGACACTTCATGCCATCAGAGGTTGTACGACGGACATCTTTGATGTTCGATACTGATATAGGTGCACTTGCCCCATTTTCAGCTCCCCAACGAGCAGTGTAGGTAATGCGACCATCTACACCACCGAATAACACTTCACCTTCTACATAGGGTAGCGCGTGTTCGATGATATAAATTACCTCACCATTTTCACCAGCCATAGCGTCCACTGAACGTGCCACATGACCTTCGTCACGGCCTGGAAGCACTGCTTCGCCATTCTTAACTACTGTTGCCCAGCCACGTGGAGATGCATCGGTAATAGCTAGAATATCAACTGGCTTACCTTCGCTATCCGTAGCGGTTGCAGTTACTTCAATCGCAGTTTTATCTTCGCTACGAACAACTGAAAATACTTCAAACTTGTAACGGTTTAATGCTTCATCACGCGCCTTACCATTTTCATGATCATGTTGGAACGAATTGTGACAGGTTGCACAATCAAGGTCAGTAAAGTTACTGTGATTAACAGCTAAATCTTTATCTGCATCTTGTAAATCAGCATGACAAGTTGCACAGCCATTGAGTGACGCAGTAAATACCACATCGTCAATGTGACAAGTTGAACAACGGTATTTATCCATTGAATAACTTGTACCCAATGAAGCGTGGCCAGAAGATATTTTACCGCCTTCACCATCAGCTAATTTGCCATGCCCTAGCATTGCCATGGTGTTTTGAGCCCAGCCGCCATCTTTTTGTTCAGTTTGAGTGTGACAAACTAGACATGCTTCAACAATAATAACTTCTTGGTCATTGTCTAATGCATGGTGATGCTGATGCCAGCCCCAAGTTGCGTTGCCTGTAGCATCTTCAAACTCACCGTGACAGGCGACACATTTAGCATCATCTGTGGTGCTCACTTGTGCATAATGATCGTTCTTAGTAAACATCACACGCTTAGTACGTGGCATACCATTTTCGCCATTACCTGGTCGAATATAGCCAGTACCAATTGATTCAGATGTCGCAGCTTCATGTGGCATAGATAAGTTGTAGATACCGTCACCAGCATGGGTCAAGGTACCTGGTGCGTTATCATCACCCGCAACCCAAGTCACATCAACAGTGTCAGCAAGTAAACCTGCTTCATTTTTGATTGTTGACATTAACTGGACTTTATCTAAATCTTCTACTGGAACCCCATCTTGGTTCTCAACCGAAAATTCAACATTAACTAAGCCATCGGCATATTGCCATTCCATCACTTTTGCTACTGCTGATGTGGTCACTACTGGTGGTACCCAAGGTGCACCGGGGTCACCAGGTAGACCATCGTTTCCATCTTTACCATCATTACAAGCACTCATCCCCAGTGCAGTAGCCACAAGTAAAGCAACACGACATTTGCTCATTAATTTCATCTCATACTCCAAAATGTTTTTCTTACCTCTTAATGGGTAATTGGAGCGTAATGTAAAGATTGCTTGGCAACTGTTGACTAGATCACAAACTAGGGGTATTACTAGTTTAATTGTTTATATTCAATAGTTTGAATATAAACCTCCTAGCTGAACATTCTGAATTAAAGCTTAATCTCCCGATGTGTTTTTGCATTAAGATCACAAATTAAAGTAAATTTTTATTGGTTGTTTTTGGTTAAATTTAGCGCCTTATAAGCGTGGTTTTTAATGCTTTGGCCTAGTGTTTTGAGTAGCAGCTCATCATTCTAAGAAACCTGCCATTGCATTAACAGTTGCACTTATTTTTGCTATTCGCTAAATTACACTGTAATTTCATACAGTGTTTTAAAAGTCTAATAAATCTATGATCCTCTATATTGCTGAAAAACCCAGTCTAGGCCGTGCAATTGCCGATGTATTACCAAAGCCGCATAAAAAAGGTGATGGTTTTATCATGAGCGCCAATGGGGATTGCGTGTCTTGGTGTATAGGGCATTTGTTAGAGCAAGCAGAACCTGATGTCTATGATCCCGCTTTTAAATCATGGCAATTAGCCCATTTACCCATAGTGCCGAGTAAATGGCAGTTAAAACCTAAAACTAATACGCGCTCACAGTTGAGCATCTTAAAAAAGCTCATCAAACAAGCATCGAGTTTAGTTAATGCTGGCGATCCTGATAGAGAAGGGCAGCTGCTGGTGGATGAAGTCATTTCCTATGCAGGTGTAAAGGCCGACAAGATTGCTCAAACCCAGCGTTTACTTATTAGCGATCTTAACCCTTCGGCGGTAAAACGCGCCTTAGGGCAATTGCGCACTAATAAAGAGTTTGTCCCCTTATCTACCTCAGCCTTAGCCCGCAGCCGCGCAGATTGGCTATATGGCATGAATATGACCCGCGCTTATACCATTCAAGGCAAAAAAGTAGGTTATCAGGGAGTATTGTCTGTTGGTCGAGTGCAAACCCCGGTACTGGGGTTAGTGGTAAGGCGAGATGAAGAAATTGCCAATTTTCAGCCCAAAGCTTTTTATGAAGTATTGGCGCATTTACTGACCGATAACCAAGAAGGCTTTTCGGCTAAGTGGAAACCCAGTGAAGCATGTCAGCCATATATGGATGAAGAGGGGCGAGTGCTCGCCAAAGGCTTAGCAGAAAATGTGGTGGGGCGGATAACTAACAAGCCAGCTGAAGTGACCAAACTTGAATCAAAAAATAAGCGTCAGAACCCCCCATTGCCTTATAGTTTATCCAGCCTGCAAATCGATGCCGCCAAACGCTTTGGTATGAGTGCCAAAGAGGTGCTTGATACCTGTCAGAGTTTATATGAAAGGCATAAATTAATTACGTATCCGCGCTCAGATAGTCGCTATTTACCTGCAGAGCAACATGGCCTTGCACCCCAAGTTATTCGCGCAGTATTAAGTAATGATGCAGGCTTAATCGCTAAAGCGGATACACCCAATGCCAAGCTCAAGTCCAAAGCTTGGAATGACAGTAAAGTTGATGCTCACCACGCGATAATTCCCACTGAAAAAAACACTAATTTGGCAAACTTATCAGCCAAAGAGTCGCAGTTATATTCTCATATTGCACGGCAGTATTTAGCCCAGTTTTACCCCGCCTATATTTATGATGAAACCCAAGTTGAAGTGACCATTGCGGGTGGCTTATTTACCACTAAAGCTAAGCAAGAGTTATCGTTAGGTTGGAAATGTTTGTTTGCGAAAATGCAGGGTAAAGATAATGCAGATGGCAGTGATGACGAAAATTTAGCGACCTTACCGCCACTGAAAAAAGGTCAACAACTCCATTGTGAGCGTGGCGAATTGCTTGAAAAAACCACTCAAGCGCCAAAACACTTTACTGATGCGACTTTGCTTGGCGCCATGACAGGGATCAATCGCTATGTCACTAACCCTGAAGTGAAGAAGATCCTAAAAGACACCGATGGCTTGGGCACCGAGGCAACCCGAGCAGGCATTATTGAATTACTGTTTAATCGCGGTTACTTATTAAGGCAGGGTAAATCAATCATTGCCACCCCAGTTGGCGTTGGCTTGATCCATTCATTACCAGAAACAGCCACCACACCGGATATGACTGCGCTGTGGGAAAGTAGCCTTGATGCCATAAGTCAAAAGCAGCTTAGGTATGATGCCTTTATGGAGCCATTGTTAGCGCAATTACAGCAACTGATTGAGCAAGCTTCAAATCAATTACCTACAGCTCTTGAGGGGATTAAAGGGCCTGGCTATAAAAAACGCCGCTCCAGTAGTGGCTATAAACGCAAAGGTGCAGCAAGTAAAACCTCTACGGCTAAAACTTCCCGTAAGCGCAGCTCGAGTAAATAAGCCGATAAAAGAGAGTTTGTATGAATAAATCATGGGATACAGGTATTGCATCGCTCGCACTCGATTGTTCTTAAAGGGAATAGCGGAATTTCAGGCAAAAAAAATGAGTAAACCGAATCAGGGTTTACTCATAAAAATTCACTAGTTCACAACATAAAGGGCGGAACAGGTTAGATTATGGCCGAACTTACTTAACTGAAAATTAATTTAATCTGTCGACGTGCTGTGGAGTGTGATCGACTTCAATATTAATCAATTTAAAACTGAACATTAAATTACATTTGTTATCGAATGCTATCCTTTCGGCTCAATGAAATGAGTTTATCTAAAATATGCTCACCATCCATACGAATGCCATTATGCTCATATTCTGATGTTAGCCAATAGCTGAGGTTATTCACTAGCTGCGCAGTTTCAAGGCTGTAATTCATATCAACATACATATCTTCACTGTAAATAGCCGCAGTGACCGGGACGGTGTTTTGCAGTAACACGTCCACATCGTATAAATTGCTCCAATCTGATTTTTGCGCAATTAATTCTGCCACCTCTTTGAGAGGCTTTAACTGATTAAATTGTTCAAAGAACCATGGATAAATCATTTCGCCAGTAAACAGTAAGCGCTGCCCTTGTTGATAATTGAATTTAGGGAACTGCTCTCTGACTCTATGGGCTGACCAATTAGCCCCTTGTTGATGAAACTGCTGGCAATAGATCGATTCATGCAATAACGCGAAAATTGGGTTGGTGTTGTAATCCAAAAATTGACTAAATTGATGCAAAAATAGCGGGTTTATTGTGCGACCTTGGGCAGTATCGATCATGGCTTGCTCAAGTAAGTAATAGAGGGCTTCAGGGCCTTGCTCCATACCTATATTAACCCCGAGCAGCTGTAGCATCTCAACGGTGAGTTTTTCGCCTGTGGCAAGGTAAACGTCATTATCAGCAATATAGTCAGCCAGTTCTGCTGTTAATGACTCAGCATCTTTGAAACGATGATAAAAATCAGCGTTTTTGGCAAGTACCCGTTTATAGGTTGCTTGATAGACGTCATCTGCTTGACGGGTTAATGATGGAATACCACCTGTGATAAAGGCTTCAGTTAGTGCTTGTGGCGCTGCGCTTAAATAGCGTAAAACACAAAAGCCGCCAAAACTTTGGCCTAAAATACTCCATGGCTGATTATTTGCTAATTGAGCTCTAATTACTTCAGCATCTCGAACAATGTTATCGGCTCTAAAGTGGCACACATAATCGGCTTGTTCTTGCGCGGTTAAATGCGCCAGTGTGGCGCTATTTAGTAAGCTTGAAAGACCGGTGCCGCGCTGATCAAGCAACAGCACTCGATATTCTTTTAGGGCGCGTTTTATCCAGCCACTATTCTCAACAGGGCGCACTGCACCAAAGCCCGGTCCACCTTGAAAATACACTAAATAGGGTAAGGATAAATCTTGGTTTTCTGTACTGACGATTTCCCGAACAAAAATTGATAATTGCTCACCTTCGGGCTGCTGATAATCTAATGGAACGCTAAAAAAGTGTTTTGTGGAAACGATCCCAGAAAGAATACTGTCAATTTGCATGGTGTGCCTGTGAAAATAGGATTCAGAAAGGTAGTATTGTATGAAGGTTAGTCCTTGGTCACAATGAAAATATGATGCTAATTAAATGAAGTGGTGATGTTAAATTATTCATTTGTTTGGGCAGCGATGCAAGCTCAGTAAAAATGCTTGTGTTCAAACCAACTAATTGGTTTTATTTTTTGATTCTTATAGATAGATCAAACATTTTATTAAGCTTTAACGCATAATAACTTGGTCGCGATAATTTTCTCAATTTGAGGATAGAAGTAATGAAGTACCAAATCATTCCAGTCACCCCGTTTCAACAAAATTGTAGTGTTATTTGGTGTGAAAAAACCAAACTGGCAGCCGTTGTCGATCCCGGTGGTGACATTGAACGTATTACTACTGAAGTTAATAAGTTAGGTCTGAGCTTAGAAAAAATCTTATTAACCCATGGTCATATTGATCATGTTGGCGGCGCGAAAACACTGGCTAATCAGCTTAATATTCCTATCATTGGCCCACATATCGCTGACCAATTTTGGCTACAAGGGCTAGCAAAGCAAAGCCAGAACTTTGGTTTTGCGCATGTTGACTCGTTTGAGCCTAGCCAATATTTAAATGAAGGCGATGAAGTGACCATTGGCGAAGAGCGTTTATCGGTGGTGCATTGTCCCGGTCATACTCCAGGACATGTGGTGTTTCACTCTAATAAATCAAACCTTGTATGGGTTGGTGATGTGCTATTTAGAAGCTCCATTGGCCGCACTGATTTTCCGCAATCGGACCATCAACAACTAATCCACTCAATTACACAAAAATTATGGCCTTTAGGGGAAAAAGTAACCTTTATACCCGGTCATGGTCCTATGTCGACTTTTGAAGAAGAGCGTCAGCATAATCCATTTGTTGCTGATCAATTATTGGGCTAGGCTCAAGCGTATTCATTTAGCTGCTGGGAATATTGCCCGGTGGCTTACGCAGCAAGCTAGCAGTGTAAAGTAAAATACACTGCTAGCTAAATTGGCATAAACCGTTACATTTTATCTTGCACCAGCTTCACATCCCTTAAACCAGCGACTAGCCTGACTTGCTGGTTCAAACATAGTTATTACTGCCCTTAAATTAATACAGTTAATACTTTGGTAAGTGCCATAAGGCTTTGCATTGTTTAGCGGCTTTGCTAGCTTATAGTCACTTAAAGCACTTATGCTGCTTTGATTAATTACTGCTGAGCGGTGTTTTCATATCAATCAGCATGCTGGCAGGGACTCATGGCACATCATTTATTATCATTGTTAGACACTTGGGCTGAAAAACCGCAACAAGACTGGACTTTAGCAGTCATCACTTCTGTTGAAGGTTCTTCATACCGCAAACCTGGCGCCATTATGTTGTTTGACCCTTTGGGGAAAACCTTAGGCATGTTAAGTGGTGGCTGCTTGGAAGCAGACTTACGTCGTCACGCACAAAAGTCCATACAAACCCAGCAAGTTCAGCAATTAACCTATGACGCCACTGATGAAAATGACACCAGTTACCAACTAGGTTGTGGTGGTTTGGTCAACATTATGATGGTGCCGCTATTAGGTGATAATCATTACCTCGGCTTAGCCGAGTTACATCACCAGCTGACGCTAGGTAAAAAAGGCTCGTACCAATTATCGATAGTTGAGCATCATAGCTATGCTGGCCAAGTCGTAGGTAAGTTCGTTGCTGATGACATAGCTTACAAGCAAACTGCAGCAGACATTATTACTGGTATTGTTACTGACGTGAGTTCTGACAATAACCTCAACTTGTTACGTATCCCAGTCAGAAGCCCATTTCATTTAGGGGTGTTTGGTGGCGGGTTGGATGCACAGCCTTTGGTGGCTATGGCGCAGCAGCTTGACTGGCAAGTCAGCGTATTTGATAGTCGCTCTGCGTATGCAAGAGGCTATGATTTTCCAGATGCTAAGATTTGTAAAAAACCACTAACGCAGATAGATTTGTTAGAAATACAACACCTTGATGCGGCCGTAGTTATGAATCATAACTTGGATATGGACGCTGCAGCATTAAGCCTATTGCAAGGAACAAACCTCGCTTATATCGCGCTTTTAGGGCCAACTCATCGAAGAGATAAGGTGTTGCAAAAATGTCAGCTTTCAACTGATGATTTTAGTGGCTTTTTCTCAGCCCCTGCAGGGCTGGCATTAGGCGGAGAGCTACCAAGTTCTGTGGCCTTAAGTATCTTGTCTCAATGCCACGGGGTATTACATCACGGACTTAAGCGGCAAGGTGAGTTAAGTAATCTTGATAAGGTCATGCTTTGATGAATTTATTTTCTACTCCCCCTAATGTGGTCTCCGTGATGTTAGCCGCAGGGGGTAGTACTCGCTTTAATGGGGCAAAACTTGCCGCAACGTTAAGCGCTGATAATAACGCGCAAAGCTTAATTCAACAGAGTTATGCAATATTGAGTAAGGCGACAACCGAGTTAGATCTATCGCCACCAGTTTTGGTACTTGGCGGCCATAAAGACCTACTTAGTCCATTACTCGCCAATGACATTGAGATATTAACCAATCAAAACTGGCAATCAGGTTTGGCAAGTTCAGTGGCTATGGCGGCAAGTTATGCCCAATCACAACAGGCTGATGCATTACTACTGACATTAGCAGATCAAGTTGCCATCTCTCATTCAGATTATTTAAGCCTGTATGGGCTTTTTTGCCAATTTGGTAAAACCACTGCGGCTTATTACCAGCAAAGCCCCGGTGTACCAGCCATCTTTCTCGCCAGTGACTTTGAAGCATTACAGCAACTTGAAGGCGACAGTGGTGCGAAAAAAATATTAACACGACATTTAGAACAGCAACAATTGACTGTTTTGCCATTAGCGCAAGCGGCAATTGATATTGATACTCAAACCGATCTCAAGCAGTGGTTGGTCAACAAGGAGTAAGTTATGACACAACAAACACAAACGTTGCAGGTAAATGGCAAAAATTTTAGCCTTGATGCCGACCCGAATATGCCCATTTTATGGGCGCTGCGCGATATCTTAGGCTTAACTGGGACTAAGTTTGGTTGCGGCGCTGGCTTATGCGGCGCTTGCACTGTTCACCTTGATGGCAAACCGGTTAGAGGCTGCCTGACCAGTATTAAGCAAGCTGCAGGTAAGCAAATTACCACCATTGAAGGCCTTGAAGCTGACAAGTTAAAAGCTGCTTGGGTTGAACATAACGTACCGCAATGCGGTTATTGCCAAGCTGGGCAGTTAATGTCGGCGGCGGCATTATTAACCACGACAGCCAATCCCACAGAAGCACAAATTGATAAAGCGATGACCGGTAATATTTGTCGTTGCGGCACCTATCCACGTATTAAGGCAGCTATTTTTACTGCCGCTAACAGCAAAGCGGAGGCGTAATTATGACTACCTTTACCGCAGTAGAAAATATGAGTCGCCGTGGGGTGTTGAAGTTATTTGGCGCCGTAGGAGGTGGGTTAGCCCTTGGAGCATCTGGGCTTGCTTGGAGCCCGATGGCCATGGCAGAAGGCAAACAAGCGCAGCTAAACTTGTTTATTGCCATTGGTGAAGACAATAAAGTGTATTTGACCTGTCACCGCTCTGAAATGGGCCAAGGGATCAGAACGGGTATTCCTCAAGTATTAGCAGATGAGTTAGAAGCTGACTGGGAACAAATCGTCGTCGTGCAAGGCCTCGCTAACGAAGAGTTTGGCAGTCAAAATACCGATGGCAGTCGCAGTATTCGTAAGCATTATCAGCGAATGCGTCAAATGGGCGCTACTGCCCGAGTCATGCTTGAGCAAGCTGCTGCGAATGAGTGGAAAGTAGCGCCATCGCAAGTGTATGCCAAGGCGGGTAAAGTCCATGATAAGTCCTCCTCAAAGTCGTTAAGCTTTGGCGATTTAGCGCTAGCAGCAAGTGTATTAACTATGCCAGCACTTGATAGTGTGCCTTTAAAGCCTGCTTCAAAATTTACCCACATTGGTAAATCTCCAGCGATTGTGGATATGGACGACATGATCAGCGGTAAAGCGGTGTTTGGTTATGATATTAACGTTGAAGGCATGGTTTACGCCTCAATCACCCGGCCACCGGTTTTAGGCAGCGATGTTGCATCTATTGATGACAGCGCAGCAAGGGCGGTTGCAGGAGTGCTAGATGTTATTCAAATTCCTATTGCCAAAGGCGCGCCGTTATTTCAAGCCCTTGGCGGGGTAGCTGTTATTGCGAGTAACACCTGGAGCGCAATTCAAGGTCGTAAAGCATTAAAAGTAACTTGGACCGAATCAGCTAATAGCAGTTATGACTCTGATGCAGATTTAGCTCAGCTAGTGACTCGGGTTGGTCAACCTGGACAAGTTATTCGCCAATTGGGTGACAGTGTTACTGATTGGAATAAAGACAATAGCTTATCAGCGGTGTACACAGTGCCGTATCTCACCCATGCGATGATGGAGCCACCTGTAGCGGTCGCTTCAGTTACCAAAGAAGGTTGCGAGCTGTGGGCATCAACTCAAACGCCCCAAAGCACTCAGAAAAATGTTGCCGGCACTTTAGGGCTTAAAGACGAGCAAGTTAAAGTGAATGTCACCCTACTTGGTGGTGGTTTTGGACGTAAATCTAAGCCCGATTTTAGTGTAGAAGCGGCGATATTATCTAAGCAACTGAATAAACCAGTAAAAGTCAGCTGGAGCCGTGAAGATGAAATTCAAAATGGCTATTACCATGCAATTAGCGCTCAGTATTATCAAGCTAAGTTAGATAGCAACAAAGTGCCGCAGGCGTTACTGGCTCGCAGTGGTTTCCCGTCTATTAGTTCAACCTTTGCTGAAGGCGTTGATATGCCATCGGCTGGCGAATTGGACTTGGGCTTTTCTGATATGCCGTTTAATTTACCTCAAATTCAATTAGAGTCAGTGAAAGCCACGGCTCACTCTCGTATCGGTTGGATGCGCTCTGTGTGTAATATTCAACACGGTTTTGGTATCGGTAGCTTTGTCGATGAACTGGCGGTCAATGCTGGTAAACCTTGCATTGCAATGTGGCGTGAGCTGCTCGGTACGCCACGCTATGAAAAGCTTGAGAACCAAATCGTCAAATACGGTAACTATGGTGAAACCTTAGATGATTTTCCCATCGATATTGGTCGTTTTCTTGGTGTTATCGATGCGGTAGAAAAAGCGATGGCGAAACACCCTAAAGTCAAAGACGGTCAAGGCTGGGGTTTTGCAGTGCATCGTAGTTTTGTCAGCTACGTGGCGGTTGCGACATTAGTTGAAGTTAACGGCGATAACCTCAAGGTCTTAAAGAGTATCGCCGCCATTGATGCGGGTACAGTGGTTAACCCTGATAGAGCGCACTCTCAAACAGAAGGTGCGGTTATATTTGGTTTAAGCCTCGCGATGATGGGCGAGATTAGCTACAAAGACGGTAAAGTGGAGCAATCAAACTTCCATAACTATCGGTTATTACGAATGGGGCAATCACCTGAAATTGAAACCATTGTCGTGGCATCAAGCGAAAAACCCGCTGGTGTGGGTGAGCCCGGTGTGCCGCCTGTGGCGCCAAGTTTAACCAATGCGATTTTTGCTGCTACCGGTAAGCGCTATCGTGATTTACCACTGAATAAAGTGTTAAAAATGTAACTTTAGCCAGCAAGTTTAAACGCCCAAATTGGTGATAGAATTTGGGCGTTTTTTTGTAAGTATTTTTAATAACAAAGTATAAATAACACTGAAATTTGCAAGACCAGCACAGGCTTTATTGAAGTGAGCACATATTCGATTTAGAAGGTCAACAGTGACGCTTTTTGTAAAAAGGGGCCATGCTAATGTTTTGGCTAAGAGTTAATTAAAACAAGTAAGGTAATTTTATTTAATATAAGCTAAAGCTAAATTATCGATTTTAAAAGTAAATCTCAACAGCACAGGACTGCGACACATGACAGCAACACATCCATTGGCCTTACCTCTCATCAATATTTATGCAAAAGGCGGTTACACAGTAAAGTTACATATTGGCAGTCAACAAACGGAAGTGAACTTAATTGTTGATTCAGGTAGTAGCACATTAGTTGTCGGTCAAGTCGCTTATCACCCCGAAGATGATACAGATTTAACGGCCACCAGTTTTGCTCAGGAAGTGACTTACGGTATCGGTGGTTGGGACGGGCCTGTCATAAATACGAATGTCACCATAGGCAATGATACATTTTCATTTACTTTGAATCCGTGTCCTGTAGCAGTGGTGTCTTCGCTGGCACAACGCAAAACATTTGGCGAAGCCAATGGTATTTTAGGCCTAGCTTACTATCAACTGAATTCAAGCTATGACCTGCATGATTATTTAGTTGAACGTAATGTTTCCCCGCCAGTTACCTATCCTTGGCCATTTTCAGAAGAGGATTCAGTTTGCCCAAATGAGACTCATCACCACACTGATGAACATCAGCACTTTAGTAGCAATGATTTAACCCGCTTTAAGGCTTTTTTAAAAACTCAACCAGAGCAGGATATTTTGCCGTATTTTACCCAGTTAGAAACTCAAGGATTATGTGCAAACAAGTTCGCTTTTTACTCTCAACGATCCAGTGTGCATGTGGCGAGTGCAACGCCATCAAAAGCATCACTTGCTGCAGATCCTTTAAATCAGGGCTGGTTAATTCTTGGTGGTGGTAAAGAGCAAACACACTTATATCAAGGTCAATTCAAGCACATAAAGGTTGAACATAACGTGCACTATAATGTCACCTTAGTTGGGATTAAAGTGGGTGACTTTGCGCAAATTAATGCCGCCGATCTTAAACCTGAGTTTGCCTACTACTTAACCAATGCAATTATCGATACCGGCACTAGCGGTATCATGTTAACGGATGTGTTATTCGAGGGGTTAAAGCAGAACTTACACACGCTGACTCAAACTGTAGCGGCGTCCACACCAAACAAACACATTGGCATTCCACAGGATTTTTTAAGCTTAATTGCGCCTTTTACCGATCTTGCAGCGCAAGAAGTAGGGATCGATGCCGAATTACTGGATTTAACGCAGTGGCCAGATATTGAGTTTATTTTTGCGGGTCATTCTGAGTGTGATGGTCATGGCGGTGCGCCAGCTTCTCATACTCACTCTCAAACTCAAACTCATACTCAAACCAATAGTCACCAACCAGAACCCATCACATTAACTTGCAAGCCCCATGATTACTGGCAACTTAATAGTCCTTTACAAGGTAAAGCGTGTTTCAAAATTATTGGCAAGTTACCTCAGTGGGGTAATCAGTCATTAATTGGCTTACCGCTACTCAACAATTACTACGTTATTTTTGATCGGGAGGAGCATAAAACTGGAGTGATACGCTTTGCTGAGCAAGCCCCGTTTGAATCAAAATTAGTGCAAGGGGTCGCCAATCATTATGCGCAATTATTAACCGGTGCTTCTAAATCAGCAGGTGCAGTTAAATGAATTACCGCTTTAATACTCAGCGCCTGTCGATGCGATTAATACAGCAAGGCGATTTTGACATATTTGTGCAGCTTTATTCCGACCCTAAGACAATGCGAAAAATATGTGCCCCTTTTGAGCCGCAGCAAATCAAGCAATTTTTCGAAACTGCCATTCAAAATAACCTTACTTCAATAAAACAATCTTGGGTTTGGGTCATCGAACACAATAACCAAGCAATCGGTTTACAAAGCTTATTCGCACAAAACAATCAATCGAACCACGCTGATATTGGCATTATGTTATTAAGACAATATAACGGTAAATTACTTGCTGAAGAGGCGACTGTCGGGTTAATTAACTTTGGTTTTAGCACTGTTAAATTCGAACGAATTTACGCTCAATATGACAGTAGCAATTATGCAACCCATAGAAGTACCCAAAAATTGGGGTTTATTATCGAACAGCCAAAAGCTGTTAGCGCAGATAAAAAAAGCACTAAAGATAAAACCCAATACATCAGTAGTTATGTCACCGCAGAAATTTGGCAGAAATCACTGCCAAATCATATTAATACCTGTTAAATTGTTATCATCAAGGTAACATTGAAGTAACATTAGCTGTAATTATTAAGGCGTGAGAATACACTCCAATGAATGGATCTTTAGTTTGCGTAGGGTTAGGAATGACGCTAGGGGCGCATATTTGCCCTATTAGCAAGAGCCATATTGATAAAGCCGACGTGGTATTTTCTGGTGTCTCTAACGGTATTGTCGAGTTATGGCTTAAAGAAATGCACCCCGATGTCCGAAGCCTACAAGTCTTCTACGATAAAGGAAAGTCTCGCCACATTACCTATAAACAAATGGTTGATGCCATGCTCGCACAAGTCAGAGCGGGTAAAAAAGTCGTTGGCGCTTTTTACGGCCACCCAGGCGTATTCGCTCAAGCTCCCCATGTTGCAATCGAACAGGCAAAACAAGAGGGGTTTGATGCCAAGATGATCCCTGGCATTTCTGCTGAAGACTGTTTATATGCGGATTTAGGCATAGATCCGGGTCGTGTTGGTTGTCAGCATTTTGAAGCAAGTCAATTTATGTTCTATCAACGTAAAATTGATGCATCTGCTTACCTCGTATTATGGCAGGTGGGCGTTGCTGGGGATAAGTCTTTACAGCGACTTGAGACAGGACAAGCCCATAAGCAACTGTTAGTTGAACTGTTACTTGAAACATACCCCGCAGACCATTCGGTAATATTATATGAAGCGGCAGTGTTACCGATTGATAAGGTTCGCCAACAACGCATCCCAGTTAACGAATTAGCCCAAGTTGCTATTCATCAACATACCACATTGGTGATCCCGCCTTCAGAAAGTATGAAAGTTAATACCAAATTACAAACCCGACTGCTTGAGCTAGAAGCTCAATTAAGTCACCACCAAGCAAGCTAAATTGTAAATATAAGCTGGATTTACAAGACATCATTTTAAGGAGAAAACATGTCAAACATTATTCAATTACTCGAGCGTATGGGCCAAGATGCGGACTTACAAAATCCACTTTCATTAGCGGATGCGATTTCAACCTCTAACTTAACTCCCGAGTTAAAACTGGCTTTATCAAATAATGACATTACTAGCTTAGAAAAACAGCTCGATATTTGCCCTGATATTGTTTGTTTAATGGTCCCGGCTGAAAGTGACAAGCCGACAGAGGATGACAAACCTGCTGATGAAAGCCAGCCAAAAGATACAGATAACACCATTTCAAATATCAAACTGTCAGCTTAAATAGCTATCAGCATAACTTACAGGCGAAAATAAAAATGGATCTAAAGTTGATGAAAAAGTTTGTTTTTATTTTCGCGCTATTTATTTCAACATCGCTAAACGCAAATTACATCGATGATTTGTTGGTTAAGGCTGATAATCTACGCAGTAGTCACCCAGAAACGTTTCAGACAATATTATCAGAACTAGAACAAGCACAGCTGTCTCAGCAACAACAAGACCATTATCAATACTTGCTGGCTTATCAAAAATCATTTAAAGGTGACTTTAAAGGCGCGATAGCGCTTTATACCGATATTGTTGATAACGCTGAAACATCCACGTCGATTAGATTTCGGGCAACGATATCACTGGTTAACATCTATGCTATATCGAAAGATTGGAATCAAGGCCTAAAGCATCTGCTCATTAGCCAAAGCTTATTGCCCGATATTGTAGATAACGAAAATAAACAACGTGGATTACTCATTAATGCCATTTTTTATAATCAAATTGGTCAATATGAGCTAGGTGAAGAATATGCCAGTAAGCTATCTGATTACGTCACAAAAGGCCGTAATCACTGCATGGCGGCGCAGCTTTCATTAGAAGCTAAATCTAAGCTCAATTTACTTGACTACGACAGTCCACTTTTTAATGATGCCATTGAGTCTTGCGAGCAGGCCCAAGAGCCTGTGGTGCTGAGCGCGATTTATACCTCTAAGGCTTCATTATTAATTAAGCAAAATCAGCATCAACAAGCGTTAGCACTCTTGCAGCAACATCAATCGATGATTGAGCAAACCCAGTACACCCCCATTTTATCTTATTTCTATAGCTTCCTTGCTCAAGCCTATTTCGACTTAGGTGAAAACCAGCAGGCTAAAAAAATGGCTTTAAAGACATTAACTTATACTGAAACTTTAGGCAGTTCAGAACCAGAAGTGATTGCTAATAAAATATTGTATAGCCTTGCTGAACAAGCGAATAACCCCATTGAGGCGCTTAAATATTATCAACAATTTGCCGAAGCGGATAAGGCTTACTTGAATGATATAAAAGCCAAACACTTAGCTTATCAACTCGCAAAACATCGAGCTGCCGAGCAACAAAATAATATTGAGTTTTTACGCCAACAAAACAATTTATTATTGCTAAAACAAAAGATTGATACCGTTGAATCAGAAAATAACCGTTTATTTATCGCACTGCTCATTTTGTGTGTCACCGTATTACTAGGGATGATTTTCAGAACCAAATCGACGCAAAAGAAACTGCGTCATCTAGCGCAAAATGATGGCCTAACCGGATTGTTTAATCGTCGCTATTTCACTCAACGTGCCACTATTGCGATTGCCAGATGTAATAACCTCAAGCAGTCAGGCAGCTGTATATTGTTTGACTTAGATAGGTTCAAAAACATCAATGACAGTTATGGGCATAAAACAGGGGACTGGGTATTAAAAATGGTCGCTTCAGAGTGCAAAGAAATAGTCCGTAATAAAGATATTTTTGCCCGTGTTGGCGGTGAAGAGTTTTGTTTGTTTTTGCCCAACTGCAGCATAAGCGATGCATTAGCCATAGCTGAAACCTACCGAGCCAAACTTAATGCAATCATCACTGATGAAACAGGGTTTAATTTTGAGATAAGTGGCAGCTTTGGGGTGAGTGACTTCAGCACTTCTGGTACCTCATTAGATAAACTGATTGCTGATGCTGACCATGCCATGTATCAAGCTAAGAAATCTGGCCGAAACAAAGTTTGTGCATCAACTGAAACTTATGCTGATTAATCTAGGCATCAATAAAGCCACCTTGGTCATTTAAAGCGAGGCAGTTATCAAAAAGCCTAACTACTATATACTCAAGGTGTAGTTAGGCTTTTTAGGACAAGACATAGGAATGCCAACCTTAAGGTTTTACATTCGCATCAGAAAACTAGTCTGAAAAAGTACTCCAAATCGGGGCGTGATCTGATGGTTTTTCAATAGCGCGTAAATCGTAATCTACGTCTGATTCAGTCAGCCTTGGCAACATAGATTTGGTCACCATCACCACATCAATACGTAAACCGCGGTTATCAACAAAGCCCTTACTGCGATAATCAAACCAAGAATAACGCTCAGTGCGATCTGGGTGTAATTCACGGAAACTATCAACAAAGCCCCAGTCTTTTAATGTCGCTAACCATTCACGTTCTTCAGGTTGAAAACTGCACTTACCGCTTTTAAGCCAACGCTTGGCGTTCACTTCACCAATACCAATATCTAAATCAATCGGTGAAATATTAATATCACCAATAATCGCGATATCTTCATCTGGGGTGTGGTTATCGGCAAGGTGTTGCATTAAGTCTTGGTAGAATTTGCGTTTAGCAGGGTATTTAGTCTCATGGCTGATGTTCTCCCCTTGTGGGAAATAGCCATTTATCACCGTTAGAATACGGCCATTAGCTTGAGTAAACTTACCCATGATCATCCGGCGTTGGGCATCTTCTGCATCGCTACTAAAACCTTTAATGACTTCAACAGGTTCAGCTTTTGACAGCATAGCCACACCGTAATGGGCTTTACCACCGTGATAATGTACGTGATAACCCATTGCTTCAACGTCAGCGACTGGAAATGCTTCATCGTGGACTTTGGTTTCTTGCAGGCCAATAACATCAGGCTGGTGGCTGTCGATTAACGCTTGCAGCTGATGCAAACGTGCTCGAATACCATTAATGTTAAATGAGACTATTTTCATTAAACCAGTACTCTTTTAAATGGCTTAACGATAACTTTTTCATAAACGCCCGCTGCAATATACGGGTCTTCATCTGCCCAAGCTTGTGCAGCGACTAATGACTCAAAATCAGCAACTACTAACGAACCGGTAAAGCCTGCTTCACCAGGATTTTCGTTATCAATAGCAGGATGAGGGCCTGCAACAAGCAAACGACCTTCGCCAGCCAATGCTTCTAGGCGCGCTAAATGAGCAGGGCGGACAGCCATGCGCTTTTCTAAACTGTTTTCAACATCTTGTGACGAAATCATGTACCACATAAGTAAGTTTCCTTAAGTTTATTTTGCTTGTTCAGACTCATCATGTTCCATATGTTTATACAGATACACAACGGTAATAACAGTATTGACCAGTGTTAATGCACTTAAGCCAAAGACTTTAAAGTTGACCCAGGTTTCTAGCGGCAAACTGAAGGCAACATAGATATTAGCCAAACCACAGGCAACAAAGAAGGTAACCCAATACCAAGTGACGTTGGCCCAAATGTTATCAGCACACTTCATTTCTTTGCCAAGCATGCTTTTTAAAATTGGCTTGCCAATTAACTGGCTGACAAGTAATGCGATGGCGAAGAAGGCATAGACTATGGTGACTTTCCATTTAATGAATGCGTCATCATGGAACACTAAGGTTAAGGTGCCGAAAAAGGTCACCATGGCAAAGGTGATTAAATGCATTTTTTCGACTTGTTTATAGAGCAAATAAGTCACGATAAGCTGCACGGCTGTGGCAGCAATTAGCGCACCTGTTGCAGTATAAATATCATAAAATTTATAGACGGTAAAAAAGATAACCAATGGCAGAAAATCAAGCAGTTGTTTCATTAGATGCAATAACCTAAAAGTAAGTGTTAGCAGTCCGTTTGCTAAAGGAAAATAATGGCTCAAAGTGTAGCAGTTACCGCAGCTGATCTGAAGTTGATTCGCCGTCGTTCGGCTGAACTTGGGGAAATTTTGATAAGTTTTTATTGATCGTTGAGGATCGGTATTGGCGCTGTGTATGTTTGGCCCCATTAATATAAAAAAATGCCGCAATCCTATTGGATTACGGCATATTTAGTTTCAATGTTTTGCTTTAATTAACGTCAGCTTATGTCCGTTGACTTGTAAACTTACTCAATTAGCCCTTATGCGTCGCCGCTTTCATATTACGGGTAAATTCAGCTAACTGTTGTAGCAATGCCGCTTCATCGTGCTGGTTTCGCTCAATGATTTTCACTACAGCAGAACCTGAAATTGCGCCAGCAGCGCCAGCGTTAATAGCTTCACTGACTTGGCTTGGCTCAGCAATACCAAAACCTAATAATGGTGGCGGTGCATTATATTCAGCCAGTTTAGCGAGTATTTGATCAATGGGCTGGCCAGCTTTTGACTCTGTTCCTGTTACCCCAGCACGAGATAACAAATAGGTATAGCCTTGACCTTCAACGCTGACCATTTTTAAGGTGTCGCTATCAGCATTAGGCGGGGCGATAAAAATTGGTGAGATCCCGTGTTTTTTAGCAGCTTCACTAAAGGGAGCTGACTCTTCAACGGGCACGTCCGCAATTAGCACAGAATCAACACCGGCTTGTTGCACTTTGCTATAAAACGCATCAATGCCATTAGTAAACACAAGGTTTGCGTATAACAATAAGCCAATAGGCATATCTGGGTATAACTCACGCACTTGGGTGAGCAGCGCAAAGCAATCAGCCACTGTGGTGCCAGAGTCTAGGGCACGTAAGTTTGCGCCTTGGATCACAGGGCCATCTGCTAATGGATCTGAAAACGGAAAGCCTAACTCTAATGCGTCAGCGCCGTTATCCACTAGGGTTTTAATGATGTTAAGTGATACTTCAACCGATGGATCGCCTAAGGTCACAAAAGGCACAAAAGCGCCTTGTTTTTTAGCGGCTAATTCAGCGAAAGCAGCTTGATAACGATTGGTATTATTTACAGACATGTTGATTTCCTTATTTCGCAGCATCAGCTGAAGCACGTTGTTCTAGAATGTCAGAGACGGTGAAAATATCTTTATCACCACGGCCCGAAAGGTTAACCACTAAAATGGTTTCTTTGGTTGCCTCTTTTGCTAATCGTACGGCATAAGCGATCGCGTGAGCTGACTCTAATGCTGGGATAATCCCTTCAGTGCGAGCCAATAACTGGAAACACTCTAAGGCTTCATCATCGGTTGCTGACTCATATCGAGCGCGGCCAATTGAATTTAAATAAGCATGCTGTGGACCAACAGATGGGAAATCAAGACCTGCTGACACTGAGTATGATTCTTCAATTTGGCCATCGCTATTTTGCATTAGCGGCGCTTTCATCCCAAAGAAAATACCAGTTTTACCGTGCTTTAACGGCGCGCCGTGCATTGGGGTATCAATGCCTTTACCTGCCGGCTCAACGCCAATAAGCTCAACGTCTTTTTCATCAATAAAGTCAGCGAACATGCCAATGGCGTTTGAACCTCCACCGACACAGGCAATCACGGCATCTGGTAAACGGCCTTCTTTTTTAAGAATTTGCTGTTTAGTTTCTTCACCAATCATGCGCTGAAATTCACGTACAATTGTCGGAAATGGATGCGGCCCAGCAGCTGTGCCTAATAAGTAATGTGCTTTGTCATAACTTGCAGACCAGTCACGCATGGCTTCATTACAAGCATCTTTAAGGGTACCTGAGCCTGAGGTGACAGGGATAACTTCTGCGCCCATTAACTTCATTCTAAATACGTTAGGTGATTGACGCTCAACGTCTTTAGCGCCCATGTAAACTTTACATTTAAGCCCTAATAACGCACAGGCTAATGCCGATGCAACGCCATGTTGGCCTGCTCCGGTTTCTGCAATAATTTCTTTTTTACCCATACGTTTTGCCAGTAATGCCTGACCTAATACTTGGTTAGTTTTATGGGCGCCGCCGTGGAGTAAGTCTTCACGCTTTAGGTAAATTTTTACCATTGGGTTAGGGCTTAAATTACGGGTTAATGTCAGCGCAGTTGGGCGGCCAGCATAGTTTTTCAGTAAATCAGTAAACTCTTTTTGAAACTCAGGATCTTCTTGAGCATCAACAAAGGCAGTTTCTAGTTGCTTAAGAGCAGGGACTAGAATTTGTGGCACATACATGCCGCCATATTCACCAAAATAAGGGTCTAACTTAAGCTTTGTCATGGGTATTCCTTAATGATTCTGTTTAATTTTGTTGTTTAGCAGGCGCTTTGCCATTCAGTCTTGCCTAATGGCACTAATTCTTTCTAATGGCGTTAAAGGCTAAATTAATTTTGTGTGCATCTTTAATTCCGGGCGCAGATTCAACCCCTGAATTAACATCTAAGCCATAAAAGCCTTGCTGGTTGGCTTCAAATATATTTTCGGGTGTCAGCCCACCTGCAAGCATGGCGTTATCTCGTTCAGTCGCTGTTATAACTGATGAATCGAGTAACCCTTGCCAGTTAAATGTCTCGCCGGTGCCGCCAAATCCAGCACTATTTTTACTATCGAATAAGTATCGGCCACAGCCTTGTGCTTTATCGCCAACGGTATTGGTGCTGCTGTCTACGCTCACCGCTTTCCAAATTTGGCAATCAAGCTTGGCGCTTGCGAGTAATTGTTTTAGCTCGCTTATGTCGGCGCTGGTTTCATTACCGTGTAATTGCACTACCTTTAAACCAACAGCCTTGACGGTTGCAACGATTTCAGCATTGGCTTGATTGACAAATACGCCGACAAAATGAAGTCCAATGCCTGCTTGCTGGCTTTGGTTAACAAGGTCTGCCGCGTGTTCAACGCTGACATGACGTGGCGATTTTGAATGAAAGATTAATCCGCCAAATACCGCGCCCGCTTGAGCTACCACGCTAATGTCTTCAAAACGGGTTAAACCACACACCTTATTATTGCCAAAAATGAGCTGACGACAGGCTAAATCAATATCATCTTGGGCCATAATTGAGCTGCCAACAAGGTAGCCATCAACCAGTGGATTTAATCGCTTAACTTGTTGGTTGGTGTAAATGCCAGACTCACTAATAATAACTCGGTCAGCTGGAATTTGCGGCGCTAAGGCTTCTGTCATGGCAAGGTCGGTACTTAAGTCACGCAAGTTACGGTTATTAATACCGATAATAGCGGCATTAAGTTCAATTGCTCGGTCTAACTCTTGTTGATTACTGACTTCAGTTAAGGCATCTAAATTGTATTTTGCGGCTTCAGCGGCTAAAAGCTTGTATTGCTCATCATCAAGTACTGACAACATTAATAGCACTGCATCGGCGCCTTGATGAGCCGCAAGCTTGATTTGGTATGGGTCAACAAAGAAGTCTTTGCATAAAATAGGTTGGCTAACGCGAGCGCGTACTAACGGAATATAGTCGATATCGCCTTGGAAAAACTGCTCATCGGTTAATACTGAAATACCGGCGGCATATTTGACGTAAATGTCGGCAATGGCTTCAACATCAAACACAGGGCGAATGAGGCCTTTAGAAGGGCTGGCTTTTTTACATTCAAAAATATAACCGGCATTGGGTGCCTTAAGCGCATCAAACAAACTACGGTCTGAAATTTTTGGCTGTAAGCTGGCTTCAGGGTAGCGCAATTTTAATGAGGCAATATGCGCTACTTTGGTATCAACAATCTTGGTTAATACGTTTGATTCTTTATCCGCTGTATTAGCGCCAGAGTTAGTGGTAGTCATTATTTCGCATCCTCTTGTTGGCTTGCTGCAGCGAGTTGGGTTAATACTTCATAAGCTTTACCACTGTTGATGGTTTCAAGTGCTAACGCTGTGCCTTGCTGTACCGTGTCACACACACCGCTGACATAAAGCGCACAGCCGGCATTAATGGCGACAGCGTCACGATGAGCAGGTTGGCCTTCACCTTTTAAAATTGCTTGGGTGATAAGGGCATTGTCACTTGGCTCACCACCTTCTAGTGCTTTAATTTCTGCAGGCTCAACACCTAAGTCTTGTGGGGTTAATTTATAAAAACGAATTTTGCCATCATTAAGCTCAGCTACTTGGGTTTCGCCATGTAACGCAACTTCATCTAAACCGCTGCCATACACCACCATTGCACGTTTCACGCCTAAGGCATTAAGCACATTGACAATCGGCGCGATTAGTTTCGGTGAATACACCCCAAGTAACATGGCTTCAGGTTTTGCTGGATTAATCAGCGGGCCTAGAATATTAAAAATGGTGCGAGTTTTAAGGGCTTGCCTTACAGGCACAGCATGTCTTACACCGGCATGGTAATGGGGCGCAAACAAGAAACATAAACCAAAATCATCAACACATTTACTGGCAGATTCAGGGCTCATGGTTAAGGCTATGCCGCAGTGCGATAGCACATCAGATGCGCCCGATTTACTCGATACGCCGCGATTACCATGTTTAGTGACTTTTGCTCCTGCAGCTGCAGCAACAAAAGACGCGGTAGTAGAGATATTAATGGTGTTATGGCCATCGCCACCTGTGCCAACAATATCGACTACGCCTTGGCTTAACGACGATGCGCTTCGTGGGAAAGGTTTAGCCGCTCGACGCAGCGCATCTGCAGCACCTGTTATTTCATCAATGGTTTCGCCGCGCATTTTTAGCGCCACTAACATGCCCGCCATGGCGACGGGATCCATTTCGCCAGCAACAATAGCACTAAATAATTGCGCACTTTGGCCGCGAGTAAGGGCATTACCTTGGTATAGCGAGTCTAAAAGTGGTTGTAGCTCAGCCATTACAGGGCTCCTTTAACTGGTGAATCAACACTAGCTGACGTATCAACATCTGCAGATGTTTGAGTTAGGTAGGTAAGCGTTTGCGTTAATAAGGTGCTGCCTAAAGTGGTTAATATTGATTCTGGGTGAAATTGAAAACCCACCACTTTATCTTGAGGATGCAAAATTGCCATTGGCATATCATCTGTACTGGCAATGACCTCTAAACATGCCGGCACTTGAGTGGCGACTAAGCTGTGATAACGGGCAACGGGCAGAGGTGAAGGCAGGTTAGCAAATACACCTTCGCCATTATGAATGGTTGGACTGGCTTTACCATGAACGACAAAAGGAGCGCGTTCGACTTTACCGCCGTAATGCTCAACCATGGCTTGATGACCCAGACAAATTCCCAACATAGGGACTTTACCCGCCACTTTTGCAATAAGCTCCATCATGCAGCCTGCTTCGTGAGGCGCACCGGGGCCGGGAGATAATACTAATGCGGCTTTACCGTTTTCGCTTATTAGCTTTTCTGCTAAATAATCAGCACTGACATCATTACGATAAATCATCACTTCAAAGCCTAAGCAGCGGAATTGATCCACCAAGTTATAGGTAAATGAGTCGAAGTTATCGAGTAAATACAATTTCATATTATTGTCTTGCGTGGCAGTTGTGTTTAAAAGAGTGCTCATAGTCCGCCTCCCATTTTAATTGCTGAAATAACGGCTTGTGCTTTTTGACGGGTTTCGTTGGCTTCAGCTTGGGGATCGGAGTCAAACACCACACCCGCACCAGCTTGAATATGGGCAACATCATGTTTTACAAAGGCTGAGCGGATCACAATACAGGTATCCATATCACCTAAACCATTAAGGTAACCGACAGCGCCGCCATAACTGCCACGACGAGCTTGTTCAGCTTGTCTAACTAACTGTGAAGCACGAACTTTAGGCGCGCCAACTAAGGTGCCCATATTCATACTTGCTTGGTAGGCATGTAGCGCGTCTAAATCTTCGCGTAATTGACCTGTCACCCGACTCACCAAATGCATCACGTGAGAGTAGCGGTCAACTTTTAATAACTCGGCCACTTTACGACTGCCGCTTTGACTAATACGAGCAATATCGTTACGGGCCAAATCCACTAACATTAAGTGCTCAGAGAGCTCTTTTTTATCAAGGCGCAGTTCAAGTTCAATACGGCTATCTAAATCAAAATCAATCTGGCCATCGGCAGTTTTACCACGTTGGCGGGTACCCGCAATAGGGTAGATTTCAACTTGATTGGTGGCGGCTTCATATTTAAGGGCACTTTCAGGTGATGCGCCAAATAAAGTGAAATCAGGACCACGAAAGTAAAACATGTATGGACTTGGGTTAGTCAGTCTTAATGCGCGGTATGCACCTAGAGTATTAGGGCAAGGCAAGCTAAAGCTACGTGAGGGGACAACCTGGAAAATATCGCCAGCAACAATGTGCTCTTTTAAATCAACCACGGTTTGTTTAAAGGCGTCATCGCTGATATTGACTTGAGTCGGGGCATCAATACTGACCAATGGCGCAACTGCTGCCAATGTTTGGCAATTGGCTTTAAGCTGAGTAACTCGCTCAAGCAGTGACGAGGCTTGAGCTGCACTGTCGAAAAATTGATGAGTAATAATGTCGGCTTGCTGGGTTTGGTGGTCAACCAAGATTAAGGTTTCAGCTAAATAAAATAAGTAATCAGGGCAATCGTTGTCGGCATTAGGAACATCAGGTAGCGGCTCTACCGTATCAATCAAGTCATAGGCCAACACACCGCCTAAAAATAAGTCCTCAAAAGTATCACTTTGATCAGTTTGTATGTGCTGGACAAACATTCTTAAACCATCAAGGGGTGAGGTGGACTTTAAGCGGGCATCTTCATCTTGTAGCTCTTTGGCTTTAGCAAGATGAATGGTAATAACATTATCTTGGCGTTGTTGCTCACTGGATTGGAAAAAGTTACTGATTGGCGTAAGTAAGCTGGCGCCGTTATCAGTTAATGCAGTAAAGGTGAGCTGGTAACCATCACAGCGGACCATCATGGCTGCATGGGTCAATACAATACTTTTAAGATGATCTTTGCTTTCTATTTCTGCTGACTCTAACAACATAGTATGCGGCGCATTAGCAGTAATATGCTGATAAAGACTAAGCGGGTCAGCGTGATATGCTAAGGTCTGCTTTTGGGTTACCACATGGGCAAATTGATGTTCCATAATGCTTATTGCGCCTCGCTTATAGTGTGCTTTTTCATACTCTGTTCTCTTCATTTTAGCTTGGATTGCGTTAGTTTTATTGGAGAGTGCAAGCCGTAAATAGCAAAAAAGCCCACATCTCTGCGGGCTTTTTAGTAAAATCTTGTGTTATTTAAATAACCACAACGCTTCACACCACCCGTTAATTTGGGAAGTGCCACCACCAACTGATGTTTAACGCGTTAAAGTTTGTCATTTAAAAAGGTTCTCTTTATGTCATTTGCAGGTCATTTCACTGCGAAGTCATTTATAATGGGTTTTATATTCTGTAACTAGCTATAGAAGACCTTAGCTGGCTTATAAAGTCAATTGAATATTTCTCAAATTTATTATTTTTTTACAACTAGCGACTAAAGCAGTAGCAATTTGATGTATATGTAGCAAATAAACGCTAGATGGCTAAGCATTCTAACAAAGTTTAAAGTACAATAACCTAATGATAACAGACTCCCTATTGGCCGATCTTCACAGCCACACGACCGCATCTGACGGCGTACTCACTCCTGCTGAACTTGTTGAACGTGCCATTGATAAAGGCGTGCAAATGCTCGCTATTACTGATCATGACACCGTTGCTGGATTGGCTGAAGCGCATCAATACAATAACCAACATTCCACGCCATTAAAACTGATTAATGGCGTTGAAATTTCAACTCGTTGGAATAACTTTGATATTCATATTGTCGGTTTAAATTTGGATATTACCGATGCTGCGCTACTTGCGTTTTTAACAAACCAACGTGAATTACGTGAGCAACGGGCTAAAGACATTGGTATTCGTTTAGCTAAGGCGGGTATTGAAGGTGCGTATGAAGGCGCACAAAAATTTGCAGCAGGCGCAGCTATCAGTCGAGGCCATTATGCGCGCTGGTTAGCTGAAAAAGGCTATGCCAAAGATATGCCGAGTGTTTTTAAACGGTATTTAGCCCGCAATAAAACCGGTTATGTTCCCAATAATTGGGGCGATATGGCCAGCGCGATTAATATTATTCACCGTAGTGGTGGCGTTGCGGTATTAGCTCACCCAAGCGGGTATAAGCTATCTGCTAAATGGCTTAAAAAATTAGTCCGTGAATATAAAGAAGCGGGCGGTGATGCGATGGAAGTCGTATTAGGACAACAAAGTATTGATGATAGAGCCAACTTGGTCGCATTAAGTCATTTGAATAACCTAATGGGGTCAATTGGCAGTGATTTTCATTTTCCAAGTAATTGGATTGAGTTGGGTAAAAATTTATTCCAACCTGCTGGAATACAGTGGGTGTGGCAAGCAGAATCTTGGACGGAGCGAACATGAGCCAATTTTTTTATATACATGATGAAAACCCGCAGGCGAGATTAATTAGCCAAGCGGTTAATATTTTAAAACAAGGTGGGGTGATTGTTTATCCTACCGATTCAGGTTATGCACTGGGCTGCATGATCGGTGAAAAAGATGCCATGACCCGTATGGCGCGCATTCGTAAGATTGATAACGACAATAATTTTTCGTTAATGTGTCGCGATTTATCAGAATTAGCCAATTTCGCTCGAGTGGATAATCAAGCTTACCGCTTATTGAAAAGCTGCACTCCTGGGCCTTATACCTTCATCTTTAAAGCCAGTAAAGAAGTGCCGCGTCGACTACAATGTGACAAGAAAAAGACCATTGGTATTCGTGTGCCAAACAATTTAATTGCACTGGCATTATTGGAAGCGTTAGAAGCGCCAATTATGTCTACCAGTTTAGTGATGCCAGATGCAGAATTTGCTGAGTCTGATCCTGAGCATATTCGAGATATTTTAGAGCACAATGTCGATGCTATTATTCATGGTGGTTACCTTGCTGAAAATCAAACCACGGTTATAGATATGTCTGAAGGCGATATCGATATAATTCGTCAAGGCGCCGGCGATACCAGTATTTTTGAATAACCCTTGCAACGGTTGAATGCACAAGTTTGATTGATAGTGGTTTCAACCACAGTCAATAGTGCGTATAATCGCGCGTTTGGTAATTTCTCGCTAAAATTAGATGCAGATATTTTCTGAATACTTAGTTGATATAAGTTTAATCTTTGTGAAATACAACAGATATAGCCAAACAGTAGTAATGTAGTTTAATAAGTTATTTGACTTAGAAAGCTGATTTTAATCATTAAATTAAGGGACGACAATGCAAGGTATCCAGAAAAGTTTACCTTTAGCGGTTGTTCGAGGCGAAGCGTTTGACGCAATGCCTAATGATTTATTCATTCCTCCTGAAGCCCTTGAGGTGTTTTTAGAAACATTCGAAGGCCCGCTAGATTTATTGTTGTACTTAATTCGTAAGCAAAAACTCGACGTTGTTGACTTACCAATAGAAAAAATCACCAGCCAATATTTAGCTTATATTGAAATTTTAACCGAAGCGCGAATAGAGCTTGCCGCTGATTATTTAGTCATGGCAGCCACATTAGCCGAGATAAAATCACGACTACTGTTGCCTAAAATGGCAACCGAAGAAGACGATGATGAAGATCCTCGGGTAGTGTTGATTCGTCAATTGAAAGCTTATGAAGTTATCAAACAGGCATCAGCTGATTTAGATGAACTTCCGAGGCTAGAGCGAGATGTATTTTTAGCGAAAGCGACACTCTCGCCCAATGTAAAACCAATGGTGATGCCACCTGAAGTGTCTTTAGTTGATATTGCTCAAGCATTTTCAGAGGTACTCAAAAGAATTGATGCCAACGAACATCACCATGTAAAACGCGAGCTATTATCGACCCGTGAACGCATGAGTCAGATATTAGCTTTACTATCGACCGAGCATTATGTGCCATTTACTGATTTATTTGACATTAGTGAAGGCCGAGCTGGCGTGGTAGTGAGCTTTTTAGCTTTAATGGAACTGGTTAAAGAGCTATTGGTTGATTTGGTTCAAAACGAGCCGTTAACCCCCATTTATGTCAAAGCGTTTTAAGCTGCATTGCACAAGATACGATAAAGGATGACCATGCAAATAAACATGATTCAATTAAAACAATTAATCGAAGCCAGTTTATTTGTGTTGGGTAAACCACTAACCGTAAAAGCATTAAAAGACACAGTATTAGTGAAATTTGATGTCTCTCGAGCACGCATTAAAGAATGCCTCGATGAATTACAACAAGATTATCAAGAGCGTGGGGTACAACTGGTCGAAGTGGCTGGTGGTTATCGCTTTCAAACCCAAGAGCTGTTAAGTGAATTCTTACAACCATTGTGGCAAGAGAAATCCCCTAAATATTCACGTGCGACCTTAGAAACCTTAGCAGTAATTGCATACAGGCAACCAGTTACTCGCGGTGATATTGAATATGTAAGAGGTGTGGCCGTCAGCAGCCACATAATAAAGAGTTTAGCTGATAGACACTGGGTAAAAACAGTGGGTCATAAAGAAGTGCCTGGGCGACCGGCACTCTATGCCACCACCAGTGAATTTTTATCTTATTTTGGCTTGAAAACCCTAGCAGACTTACCGTCGCTATCGGATGAAGAGTCATTGCAGGCGTTATTTGAGAAAGTCTCAATGGCGTCACAACAAACAGAAGAGTCGAACTAGATGAGCGAAAAATTGCAGAAAGTCTTGGCCCGTGCAGGCCATGGCTCCCGTCGTGAGATGGAGGCATGGATTGCTGCAGGCCGTGTTAGTGTAGACGGAGAAATTGCCAACTTAGGTGATCGCGTTGAAGCAGAAGCTAAAATCCGTATCGATGGCCGTGCTATAACCATCAAAACCGAAGATGACATTATTTGTCGTGTGTTGGCATACCATAAGCCAGAAGGTGAAATTTGTAGTCGTAAAGATCCTGAAGGCAGAACAACGGTTTTCGAACGTTTACCGACAATACGTGACTCACGTTGGGTAGCGGTAGGGCGTTTGGATATCAATACTTCAGGTTTACTGTTATTTACCTCTGATGGTGAACTAGCTAACCGTTTAATGCATCCATCAAATGAAGTTGACCGTGAATATGCGGTGCGCACATTTGGTGATGTACCTGAAGCGGCAGTTCAACGTCTTCGTAAAGGCGTGACATTAGAAGATGGTCCTGCCAACTTTGATACCATCAAAGCTGCTGGTGGTGAAGGCCTTAATAAATGGTGGCATGTGACCCTAAAAGAAGGGCGTAACCGCGAAGTTCGCCGCTTATGGGAATCACAAGAAGTGCAAGTTAGCCGTCTTATCCGTATTCGTTACGGCATGGTTGAGCTACCTAAGTCACTACCTCGTGGCGGTTGGGTTGAACTGGATATGGAGCAAGTAAACTACTTGCGCCAAGTTGCAGGTCTAGAGCCTGAAACTCGCACCATGTTAGGTACTGATAAACACAGTGTCGCTCGTGCTAAAGTGAAAGGCGCTAAGATCCGCCGAGCCGTGCGTAAGCACAAAACTACCGCAGCGCGTCCTAAATCAAACCGCCAGCGTAGTTAATACGTTTTAGTACGTGCTTGTTTGACACAAAAGGCCACACTATGTGGCCTTTTTAATACCTAAAACCTCTGCCTACTTATTAAAACACCCGTAATAAAGCATTATTAGTTAGTCATTTCGTGGTGTTTTGCTATTAATCTCATAATTCCCTATCGCTAACTTGAAACTGTGATATCTGCTAACTATATTTAATGTTGATGATTTTTTTATCAATTACGTACACTTACAGTTAAGGGAGTATTCAATGAAAAAGTTAATCGGTGCCATCTTTGTGTGTCTTATCTATGGCTGTGCTTCATCGCCAGCAACCTGGAAAGGAATGTCAGAAAGAGATATTGCAGATTGGAAAGCGATAGGCTTTGATGCAGCTAAAGCTCAAAAATGGAGTAAGAGCGGCTTTAATGCTGAACAATCACAGCAATGGAGCGAAGCGAGCTTTAATGTTGAGTCAGCAGCTGAATGGTCAAAAGAGAAATTTAATCCAGAAGAAGCGGGTACATGGAAGCAGTCAGGGTTTGAATTAGAAGATGCCATAGAAGATCGAGCTAAAGGCCTAACCCCAGTAAAAATGGATAACTAGTATCAGATCGCAAATAGTGAGTACGAAATGGCAGCACAAACCACAAAATTGCTGCCGAAATAGTCAAACAGAAAGATAATGACAATTTATGCTTTACACCAGACAGTGAGATAGCTATTATCTCGCTCGTTCGGAGAGATGGCAGAGTGGTCGAATGCACCGGTCTTGAAAACCGGCATGGGTTTGTAGCCCATCTAGGGTTCAAATCCCTATCTCTCCGCCATATTAAATACGAGAAAAGCCGTTGATTATCAACGGCTTTTTTTGTTTCTGGCGTTTGAGGGGCTTTCTGAGAGGATTGACTCAGACAATGTACCTTTATAGAGCTCCCAATAGCGTGTACTTCACACGTATCTGTTTAGCCAAATCGTTACGCGATAAAGGCTTTCCTTTTGATATTAAAGTTTCTTTGTTGACTCGTGACAGAGCACAAGCGGTTATTCGTAATATCGATGTCGCAGGCACACTGAAAAAAATCATCAATACCATAGACCATCAAACCTGTATTAATGACTTTATTCGTTATGTTGATGAAGTGATTAACAGTCTTCGCAGTGAATTTGAGAAAAACAAGTCAACCATCAGTACAAAGCCAGCAAGTTATAGCATCCCCATCAGAGACACTAAGCTGTCACAACACCGTGAAACCACGGCTGTCGCTCAAGCAATGTCCGTGGTGACGTTACATGATGCTCTAGCAGGTTTTGTTACTTCAAAAGAGAAGTCAGGCATTAGACCACTCTCTATTAAACAACTTGAACAGCGAACCTGTCACTTCATTAAATTACTGCCGACAATCGGTAACCGGTCATCAAAAAGCACCCAAGCTATTTGCACTAACGATATTACCTCGGCCGATGCCATGAAGTACCGTGATGAGCTACTCACACAGGGTAGAAGTTATAAAAGCAATAAAGAATACTTAGCGGCCGTATTTCAGTTTTTTAAGTGGTGCAAGTTAATGAACTACTGCAGCCATAACCCTTTTGAAAATGTGACAGTAGGGCAAAAGCCCAAAGTTAAAACCAACCAAGAAAGAGACCGTTGGGATACGAGTGATTTAAAAAGGCTAATACATTCAGCCGGATTTAAAGCTTCAACAGTGGACTTTAAGTGGGTTACCCGATTGATGCTTTATGGCGGCCTAAGGCCATCAGAGGCGTGTCAGTTAAAGCCCAGTTGTAACCCTCCCTTATATCGATCATATTTTAAGAGAGTTTTCTTTATTTAACCGCTCATATAGCTTGGGCGGTAGCAAAGAATGTCGTAGCAAGAAAGGGGATTAGGTTGGATGTATTCCACAAAGGGTTCACCGTTAAACACTTATAGGCCTTGAAAGGATTGACTCAGACAATGTACCTGCTTTGTACATGAGCAGAACCGCCCAAACGTGAAGTTCACATCTATTTGTTTAGCAAACTCCTTATGCAATAAAGGTTTTCATTTCTTATCTGTGGCTGAACAAATACCCGTGGTTCAGTCTTAAATAATCGACAACAGCGTGATTTTGTACCTCAGAAATGTCTAAATTCAAATTAGCACCGCCAGTCTTTAGACTGAGCTGGCAGTGCTTTTTACGACTCAATATTTAATCAACTAACATTAATCAACTAACATTAATCGACTAACGCCACACCTGATCAAATACTCGGTACATATTACCACCCAAGAATTTGCCACAATCCTCTTGGCTATATCCATTTTGTAGCATTTTATCAATCAGTGCCGCTACAATTTGGTAAGGTGCTGGAGTAGGGAAGCCCTTTGCACCTGCTGCTGCACTATAGCCGCCATCAGGGAAAACAGCAGCGCCCATTGGGGTTTGCATGATTGAGGCAGTAAAATTAATATTGGGAATATAGTCTGAACCAAAACCCACGTGATCAATACCAACTAGGTTCACCATGTAATCGACATGACGGAATAGCGCGTCTGTGGTAACAATATCTGGGTTAGACGTGTCCATAAATGCGCCAACCATATTGATTGAGCATACACCACCACTCTCTGCGATGGCTTTGATTACTTCGTCAGATAAACTACGTTGATAATTGGCCATGGCTTTTGCACCTGAGTGCGAAGAAATAACAGGTTGGCTACTGCGCTCTATAGCATCAAGCGAGGTACGTTCGCCTGTATGGCTAACATCTACCACCATGCCGTAACGGTTATAGCTATCAATCAGCTTTTTACCAAAGGCGGTCAAACCGCGATTTTCAGGTTCAAAGCAACCATCTCCTACTTCATTGCGATTGTTGTAAGCTAAAAGACAGTAGCCATAACCTAACTCACGCCACAAAGCGACACGGTCCACATCGCCACCAAATATCTGGGTGCCTTGGTGAGTAAAAAATAGCCCAAGCTTGTCCTCTTTTACCGCATCATCAATGTCTTTTGTTGTACGGATAATTTTGTAGCTGTCTGGGCGTTCTCTCATTTTATTAAGATAAAAATCTGTGCCTTTCATGATGCCATCGACAGAGGCGTCTAACGAGTCCGCAGATGGACATGCTGCAAGTACTTTAAAACCAGCAGCCTTACAACGGTCCATTTCATCGTGAAATTCTGGCGCTTCAGGTGAAGACCACTGACTGGGATATAGTGCAGAAAATAGGGTATCAATGGTCATAGAATCACGGACAATATTGACAGCTTTTTCTGATGCGGGATAAAACTGTTTACGCTGTGGGATATTGGAATAATCTTTGATTTCAAATTCAGGTAGCTCAAGGGTTTTGTTATTAGTCATAATTCGATTCCTATAGTGTTTGCGCCTTTCAACATGTTCAATAAACGCTGAACTTGTTTAAGATTTAACTATAGTAGTCTCATTATCGTTGGAGTATTAATCGTTTATGTATGATCAAATCCTCAACTACTAGGATCCTGTTAACATCACCTTAAGGACTGACATGGTTTAGTCATACCACCAGACGCCGCATGGCTAGATGATATTCACTTTCAATATCTCGATAATAGGTTGTTAGGTTTTTTTCATTAGGTGAGTCCCGCAGGTTCATCGTTAGCTGCAACAATACCTAAAGCTAGCTAAGGAGGTTTTCTTAGCAATGTGGTCATTGCTCAAAGATGATTTGTGCCAAAACGAGGTTGTTTATTACAAAAAAAATCAGCAACAAGCCTTGGTTAGTTGCTGATTTTTGGCTATTTAATTTCTATTCAGAAGAATAAGTTTCTGAATAAGAATGAGAATATAGCTCAAATAAGTTTCCAAATGGGTCTTCTAAATACACCATTTTGTAAGGCTTATTATCATCTTCTGGATGGTAGCGCATGATGTCCATTCTGACTTTGCCACCGAATTTTTCAACTCGCTCGATAACGCCTTCAAAATCATCTGTTTCTAACGAGTAATGGAAGATACCGATTTTAGTGAAGTCGACAGTATGTTTTTGTTCACGGTCTTTCATTTCAAATAATTCAAAACCGATGCCATCTGACGTGACGAGGTGAGCAATGTTGAAGCCTTTAAAACCTTCACCAAATACCGCAATACACATTCTACCAATGGCAGTTTGTTTTTCTTCTATGACCTCAGACTTACCCATAACCGTTTCAAGACCTAATGCCTGGGTATAAAACTCGACGGCTTTATCCATGTCACCAACCATAATACCTACATGACTCATTTTCATGATATTTTCGCCTTATACGTTAATTGCTAAGCTGTTGCTTGTTCGTTTTGATAGCAGAAGTATATGGCGAGCTGATGATTTAATGAAATTATCAAAATTTATAAAGTTAATAATATTATGTTATGAAGTTGACTGGACTGCAATGTAGTTAGCATTAGGAATGTTTGGGCTGGCATAAAAGCAAAAAAGCTAAGCAGACGCTTTATGCCGAGCCTGCTTAGCTTAGTTATTTAAACAATGAGCTAGCAGGTTGCTGTTAACATTGCGTAACCTAGTTCAATGTATGCATTAGCATCTTCAACCCCTTTGGTTTTTAGATGATGAGCAAAACCCAGTCTGGCACTCATTACTATCCAAAACGTGGCACTGATAAAGCCTATAATGCGCCATATATTTGATTTTGCCCATTTAAGCGCAAACGTAATTGAGAGTACATACAGCACAAACCCCGCTAGTTTTGATGATGCCCAACCATTAACGAAGGGGTATAAATTCAGTGGATTTACAATAACAAGGTAAAGGAATGTCGCGATAAACAACGTATATAAGATGTGTGGCCCTGTCTTAAGTAGCTTTATATTGACCTTGTCAGAGCCTTTCATAGTTAATAGTAAGTTAATGATAAAAAAGATAAAGGTGAGCGCGATTATTGTTAGGTGGGTATGCTTAACTATCATGTACATACTGGTGTTCCTTTTAGTATTTTTGATTTTACTAATATAGCTTGCTTGTTATTTGAATTGATATATTTATTGTTAATTATAATTGCCCATTGGTATTTCTAATTAGTAACTTGATTTAAGGTAAAGTTTTACCATCTGAGAATACGTAAAAAGAGATAATTAAGATCAGTCAGTGATAGGAATTCAAATCGAGATGTGTAGAGAATCGAATAGATGACCAAAAATAAATTAAGCGCATCATTTGTTTTTTTTGCTATATAAACAATAGTTTGCCTAGCATTGTAAAGCTCTAATTTGGCCGTTAAGGCTTTATCAATATCCGTCGCCCCCCGTGAACAGAGCAAAGCGAAAGTCGCGGGGTCGTTCGTTGGCTAAGCCCCCGATCTCTACGCCGTATTCAATACGAAAGGCTCATCAGTAATGATGAGCCTTTTTCTTAAGTTCGCTTTGTTAAATAACCTGGCTCAATTCTAATAGAAGTTTATCAAGTTAAATTAAGATTAATGTCAGCCTATCCTTATGATTTTAAATTGGTTTAATTGTATTTTTTATTGTAATTAGTATGCAGGGGTAAAGACTTGGATATTAGCTGATGTGGCATTGTCCTTTTGTATTTATAATGCTGCTCCATATAACTATTTGTCACGCTTTTATCATTAAGGATGAGAATCTTGTTGGTTCGTAGCTTAAAAATAATGATGCTATTGATTTTGTCGTTGAGTGCATACTCAGTAACGGCAGATGAGCAGTCGGTTATTTTTAATCACAAGATGGAAGTCCAAAAAGTTCAGCTCGACGTTAATATTGATATAGCAATGACAGATTTAGCTTTAGAGCTAGATGACGGTGTCAGTGCAACAATGACTTCACCTGCTACAGAGCAGCCTTTAGTTGATAATATAGATAATTTTAACTTCCTAAATGAGCTAAGAAGGGTTGTTAGCAGTGATAATCGTGCAGGCTTAGGCAAGATCCCTAACTATTACTTACTGGTTGCTTTTATGGAGCCAGTGTTATTAGATTCTGCCTCCACAGCCATTGCTACTCCAAAATTTGTTGAGCACTGGACAAGTAAAATTACCCGCTCCACTTCTCGAGTTTCAGGCTGGAAAGACGGCAATAGCCTTTACAGCCATTACCATATCCGTTTCGCATAAATTTCTGATTTTCGCTTAGTCCAACATTTGTTGGATATTTTTAGTGTCTACAATTTGCTCCTTTAATCTAACTGATAATTAAATCTCGTTAGTGATAGCTGGGTAATTGTAGCTACTGTAATTTGTGATTACAGAGATATTTATATGAAAAAATCACCCAATAAAACACCGATAAACCGTTATGCTACATGGAAATATGTGGTGTTAATTATCACCCTAATGATCATGAGCCTCAGCGCAATACCGTCTTTGTATGGAGAGAATGCAGCGCTACATATTAATCATAGTGACACTCAAACAATTGATGCAACCGACGTTGCTCGTTTATTACATACTGCAGATATTTCGACCTTAGCTATTTCACAAGAGGGCACTAATCTTGTGGTTGTACTTGATGATGACAGCCAACAATCAGCAGCGAAATCAATCGTTGAACAATCACTTGCAAGCGATTCAACCGTTGCATTAGCCATGGAGCCTGCAGCACCTGACTGGTTAACCAGTATGGGATTTAAGCCTATTAAACTCGGTTTGGATTTACGCGGCGGGGTGCAGTTTCTGTTAGATGTCGACATGGCGCCAGTTTATGCTGCTCACCGTCAAATGATTATTGATGATGTTGGTCAGGAAGTCAGAGGTGCCCGTGGTAGACAGGTTGATCAACGGGTTGAAATTAGTTTTCGAGACAGCCAAGATTTACCCAAAGCCGAGGCGTTCATTAAAGCCAGTTTCCCCGACTGGCAGATGAGCAAAAAGGCCAACATACTAGTGCTTAATCAGCGTGCTGATGCGCTCGAATTACTTCGAAGCACCACGGTTCAGCAAAATTTACAAATCATGCGCAGCCGAATAGAGCACTTGGGTATCACCGAGGCGTCAGTGCAAAGGCAAGGCGAAAACCGTATTCGAATCGAACTTCCCGGTGTACAAGATCCTGCTGCGGCCAAGCATGTTATTGGGGCGACGGCTTCTTTATCTTTCCACGCGCTAGTTGAGCCGCGTTCTGCAGTATCACTTTCTATTGCTGATGATAATGGCATGCCAATATCCATCGATAGAAAAGCGATTCTGGGTGGTGAACATATCATTGATGCCAGAGCTAGCTTAGGTGAAATGGGGATAGCTGAAGTGAATTTGTCATTAGATTCAGTTGGTGGCCAAAAGATGTCGCAATTTTCTAGGGCAAATATTGGTCAGCCGATGGCGACAGTTTATAACGAATTTATTCAAAATCATGATGGGGCTAGCATTCAAGAAAGTAAGGTCATTAGTGTAGCGACCATACAAGCGCAATTAGGTAGCCGTTTTCGTATTACTGGGGCTGGGAATTTGGCTGAAGCTCAGCAACTTGCGCTGTTGTTAAGTGCAGGCTCATTGACGGCGCCAGTAACGATTGTAGAGGAACGTACTATTGGGCCATCACTTGGGGCTGAAAATGTTAAAAATGGATTTGCTGCTCTGGCATTAGGCCTTGCATTAACCTTAAGTTTTATTGCGTTATGGTATCGGCGCTTAGGTTGGGTGGCTAATGCGGCATTATGTTTTAACTTGGTGATGTTGCTCGGGTTAATCGCGTTGATCCCTGGGGCGGTATTAACGATGCCGGGTATTGCAGGTTTAGTACTAACAGTCGGCATGGCGGTGGATACCAATGTACTTATTTTTGAGCGAGTTAAAGATAAGATGAAACAGGGATACAGTTTTGCACAGTCAATCAATAGTGGTTTTGACAGTGCTTTTGCATCTATTTGGGATGCAAACCTCACCACTATGATTGTCGCCATTGCGCTTTATTCCATTGGTAATGGCCCGATACATGGCTTTGCTTTGACCTTAGGTTTAGGGTTACTCACGAGTATGTTTACCGGCATTTTTCTTTCAAGAGCCATCATTAATCTAATTTGGGGACGTGATAAGCGTCGTATGGTGAAAATATAATGAAGTATTTATTAAATGAGAAGTTTACTCAATTTCGCTTAGCGCTATCCGGATTATCAATTTTACTCTTGCTGGTGTCAGCATTGTTTATTGGATTTAAAGGTTTTAATTGGGGTTTAGATTTCACTGGTGGCGTGGTTGCTGAGGTGCAATTAGATCAACAGTTGCAAGCAAATGATATTAAGGCGTATTTAGATCAAACCTTAGGGCAAGATGTGCAATTGATTAAATCAATGGAAAGCGGTCAATGGACAATTCGATATAACCATGAAGGCGTGAGTGACACCAGTATTGCTGAGTATTTATCACCAATCAGTGAAACCATAAATATTTTGAGTAGCAGTATTGTTGGTCCACAGGTAGGGCAAGAAATGGTCGAGCAGGGTGGTTTAGCTGTGCTTGTATGTATGCTGTTGATTATGTGCTACTTGAGTATTCGCTTTGATTGGCGTTTAGCCTCAGGAGCTTTATTGGCATTGATTACTGACATCATTATTGTGTTGGGTGTGTTTGCGGTATTTCAGTTGGAGTTCAATTTAACTGTTTTAGCTGCTTTATTAGCAATTTTAGGTTACTCGCTTAATGACTCAATCATTATCGCTGATAGAGTGCGAGAGGTGATGCGGTTAAAACCAAACGGGGAAACCGATACCATCATCAATGATGCTGTTAAAGCGACTTTTTCTCGCACCATGGTGACCTCGGGCACAACACTGGTTACCGTGTCGAGTTTATGGCTTGTTGGCGGTGCGAGTTTACAAGGATTTTCTATCGCATTATTTGTCGGAATTATCTGTGGAACTTGTTCATCAGTCGCTTTGGCGGTGACGTTACCCCAGCTATTTGGTTTATCTCCTAAAGATTATATTGTTATCCCTATTGATATCGAGGACAGCTACTCATGATCAAATAATCAAGCATGAGTGGTTGTTCGCAACTGGACCTTAATTAAATTGCCCATATAAATAAGCCCACTTGATTGTGGGCTTATTTTTGAGCGTCTAAGAATAAAGCAAGCTTAATCAGTAGGCTTTTGCTATTGATAATAACTGCGGTAAAAATTCATTATCTAATGTGGCAATCTCGGCTTGCTCACTTAACACATCATGTAAAATTTCATGGGTAGTAAGCGGGTTTGCTAATACCACTCTAAATACCGTGACGATTTCACGGTGGTATTTAGCCGGTTTTATTCTCGTACGTGAGACAAATGATTTACCTTGTTCACGTTGGTGCTTTTGAATAAAGCGGGTTAAGCGGTCAAGCAGGTAATTACAGCGCTCTACAGTATTTATATCATCATTAGCTAATGCTTTATCAATTGTTAGTTGAACAGTCTTAGGCACGTAACGGTAGGTTAAAATACATAATTCAGGCTCTGTGATGAGCTCAAAATTTTCATCTGCAGCAATGTGCGATGCGAAATAACGGGCCATTTCTAGACCGTTGTTGATTAAAATTTCATAACCGTCACCACCGATGATCTGTAAACAAGCATGCACTAGCATTGCCATGCCAGGTCGTGAGCCTTCGAGGGTTTGACTACCTAAATCTTTAGAGCCTACTCGCAAAATATACTCGGCATGATGAGCAATGGCATGTGCAAGCTCTGGGTCTTTAAATAACACCATGCCCGCACCCATAGGCACGTACATTTGTTTATGGGCATCAATAGTGACCGAGTCGGCTAATTCAATGCCATCGAGTAAATAGCGGTATTTGTTCGACAGTAAACTGGCCCCGCCCCAAGCTGCATCAACATGAAAGTGGCATTGGAGTTCAGTGGCGAGTTTTGACAGTTCAACTAGTGGGTCGATATTACCGGTTTCGGTGGTGCCAGCAACACCCACAATGGCCATTACCTTAATATTGTCATCGGCGAGCTTTAATGCGGTTTGACGCATGGCCGCTACATCGACTTTATTGTCCGCAGTGGTGGGGATACTGATGATGTTGTCTCGACCAATACCCAGTAAGTCAGCGGTTTTACCAATAGAGTAATGGCCGCGCTCAGACACTAAGATGGCTAAATCGTCATATCCATAGTGTTTCAGTGCTTTAGGTAATCCTTCACGGTTAATGCCTTTAAAATTACCATCAGCTTTTAGTAACTGGTTTCGTGCTATCCATAATGCGGTGATATTGGCCACCGTGCCACCAGAGCAAAATGCGCCAAGGGAGTAGTTAGCGCTGTGCATCCATTGCTCATAAAAGTCAGTGTCTTGGCTGTAAATTAAGTGATGCATCATCCCCAGCACTTGGCGCTCTAATGGAGTGAATGCTTTAGATGTTTCGATTTTGACTAAGTTCTGATTCAAGCCCACCATCATTTTAGATAAGGGTAAAACAAAGTAGGGCAGCGCTGATGTCATATGACCGATGAAGCTCGGCGCCGAGGTATGCACCGAGTGTGCTACCAGATTTTGCATTATTTCGTCAGTATAATCAGATACAAAACGAGGCGAATCAGGAATTTGAAACGCTTTAAAGTCAGTTTCAATAAGTGATAATGGCTTTTCTAATGCAGCAATACTCTTACCTAAAAAGCCCGCTAAGTCTTCAGAAAGTTTCTGCTCGATAATGCTTAAGGTTGAGTCAGCATCTTCAGGTACGGTAAAAATACGCAGAAGACTTGCCTCTGATGCTTGTGCTATGCGGTCGTGTTTGGTCATTAACTGGTGCCATCATTTTTATTCTTGGGCCAATAATGTGCTAAATATATTGATATAAGCGCTTTCATGGCCATTATGAGGGCTAACTTTACTGCAAGGATTATTTCGCAGCAAGTTTTTAACTCAAACTGACTATTTACTCAGCGACAACTGATAAATTGCGGCGATATTCTGCGCAGTATTCGCCAGGTTGTCATGGGCGTTAGCCAGAATATCATCCAGTGGTGCTAATGACGGAATAATAGGAAATATCGCTGTCATGCCTTGAGCTAAAATTAGCTCGGCGCCATCACCAAAGCAGCCAGCAATGCCAATGACAGGTACGTCTTGATGTATACCTTGTTGCAGCACACCCATTGGGGTTTTACCGCCTAATGTCTGGCTGTCCATGCGTCCTTCACCTGTGATGACGAGATCGGCGTCAGCGATAGCATCTGCAAGCTTCACCGTGTCAATGACGATATCGACCCCCGGCTTTAGCTTGGCATTGAGTAGTGTCATCACCCCATAGCCCATACCGCCGGCCGCGCCTGCGCCAGGAAACTCAGCGAGCTCAGTTGTCGTTGTAAGTGAATGAGTTGCACAAACCACCTTGGCAAAGTGAGCTAATGCAGCATCAAGTTCTGTAACCATCTGCTCATCAGCGCCTTTTTGAGGACCAAAAACAGCGGATGCGCCATTAGGGCCGCATAGCGGATTATCTACATCACAGGCCACCTCAATTTTACATCGCGCCAGTAACGGGTGAGCTGATGTGTTATCAATTTTTGCAAGCTCGGTTAACCCCAAGGCGCCATAACTGATAGGGTTATTTTGTGCTGTAAGCAATTTAAAACCTAATGCCTGCGCCATACCTGCACCGGCATCGTTTGTCGCACTGCCACCTAAACCTAAAATAATATGTTTTATACCTCGGTCTAAAGCGTCTTTTATTAGTTCACCCGTGCCATAACTTGTCATTAGCATAGGGTTACGGTTAGCACGTTCCACGTAATCTAGGCCAGATGCTGCGGCCATCTCAATCACAGCGGTCGCAGTTTGAGCATCTTGATTAATGATGCCGTAATGAGCGTTTACAGGAGTGCCTTCGGGGCCTGTGACTTGCAAGCTGATAATTTCCCCTTGGGTTGCATCAACCATAGCCTGCACCGTACCTTCGCCACCATCGGCCATCGGCACTTTACAATACTGAGCATCAGGAAATACTCGCTTAAAGCCTGCTTCAATGGCATTAGCAACACCTAAGGCGCTGAGGCTTTCTTTGAAGGAGTCTGGCGCAATGACAATTTTCATAGGTGTCCTACCTGTAGTAACTTAGTGATTGGCGTTTAAACCTGAGCTTATGAATAAATTAGCAGTAAATGCATGTTTGATAAATGCTTAAAACGAAGCAGCTATTGAAAAATTTTATTATTGCTATTGGATAAGTGGATATTAGCCATAAAGCTGGCTTTGATAGGGGCAGGACTTGGGGATAGGACTTAGGCCAGGAGTAAAAATGAAAATGGGCACTCATCTCATGATAAATGCCCACAAATATATAATTCAGCTGAAAACCACCAAAGTGTAAGTGATGGTCAGGCGACGGAAATTTGGTTAAACAACTGGAATAGCCAATAGCCCAATAAACCGTAGCTGGTTAACAGTGTCAATATGGTCGAAAACTTTGCCACTGGCGCAATAGGCGTTTGTTTTAAGGCTAAGTGGCACAATACAATAGAAAACAGGCTGATTGGGGCAACAATAATGCTTAAAGGCAAAATAATAATCGCCCCTGTTAGTAGTATTAACGCCGATTGCATACAAGGCACTTTTTTATTGGTTAACAACAGTGGCGCTAATGCTGCACCAAAGGCCAATAACACAGCGCCCAAATATAGAATAAATTGTGCCAAGGATTGATACTCGACAATAAAGCCAATTAACGCAATAAGCGGAAACACTAAGCTCAGTGTGACATGCTTTTGGCTAACACTTTTTTGCACGTATAAGCCTGCAAAATAGCAGCTAGCTTGCGCGATAGCATTAACGCAAGTAAAGGCCATTAAAGCAATGAAGATAAGAATGCTGTTATTGGTCATAACGGTCGAACTGGCGGCAAATGCCGGAAATGCAACCAGTGAGCTAAGCAGAACAATTGATGTTTTTTGCATAATAATTTGGCTATTTCTACTGTATGAAATCAAAGATAGTGGCACTAGCAGTAAATTTTAATCGACTATTAGTGTAATAGCTTTTGTTAATTTAGTAATTGCAGGTTATTTGTAGTTTATTGATAGCTACTGCACAAAACGTTAAATTTCTGGCAAAAAAAAGCCTGCTATATTGCGATAGCAGGCTGGTATTTTTTACTTAGTTTTATAATTTGTAATTTACACTTAACATAATCATATGTGCTGTGTAGTCATGGCTATTACTGCCAAAACTCATTACATTCCAAATGGTATCTGGTTGGATATCATTGGCTGCATCATTATCTAAGTACTTTTCAATTTTGTAGTCTAAACGGACAGCCATTTTGTCAGTGGCTTGGTATTGACCATATAAATTGACGTTGTGCACTTTAGCAAAGTAGTCACCGTAGTTGCCAGTAACATTTTGGCGAACTTGAGTCGTACTGTCAGATTCTGAATAGGTGTAATCTAAACCTAAACGTAAACGGCTATCCATTAAGTTGTTGTAACTTAAATTTGCACCGACAACATCGATAGTATCTTCGATATCCGCTTCCCAAGTTGGACCTGAGAATGTGCTACTACCCGCTTGTTGTGACTCAATGATTTGATAATTATAAAATGCATTTAGCATCACATCTTTATTAAACATGTAGTTGAAATTGATATCGTAACTGGTGTCTTTCGACTCAGTTAGGCCAATTTCAGTGTCTGTATAATCATCAAGTGCGTAACGCGCGCCAAAATCGATGGCTAATGCTTCGAGAGGGCTATAGCTCACTCGCGCTTCAACCATACTACGGTCACGATCAGCAATGTAGTACTTGCGTAATAAGTCGTTATTTTCTGAAGAGGTCCACTCAGACGCTTGGTAATCAGAACCATCACGGCTGCCAAAGCTACCTTTAACCCACATGTCCCATTTATCAAAACTGTTTAAACGGTAACGGGCCCAAACTGTGCTTTCTTCAGTGACTTCACGCTCTGAATAACTACGCTCATCACGGTTATAATCAACTCCTGCATCGAGCTTCATTCCGCGAGTAATGCGGTAATCTGCAGCAATCTTAGCTCTATGAGTCGTTTGATCGTATGGCGTGTTATAAGCCACTTGACCGTTGACATCATTGATGCTGATTTGAGTCCACTCTTCGATGTTGGTGTTGTTGTCGCGATCTGAGTAGTCGTAGCTACCAGTAACACGAACTTCACGGTTGATACGCTTAGCTGCTTTTAACGTTAAGCCGGTGATATCAACTTTGGCATCAATTGATTCCGTTGGTACGCTGTAACCATAGCCTGAGGTGACTAAATCTTGATCTTGAGTCATTTGACCAAACATCAAACGGCCACTGATAGCTGCGCCATTTTCATTGTATTGACCTAATAACGACACAATATGTGATTCGTTGTCAGGGTCTAATGACATATAACCACGGGTTTGGCCACCAAACGTTGGGTTAAAGGCATTGTCATAGCTTAACTGGGCATTATCATTTTTAAAGATAGAACCGTCATAGTTAAGGCTAGTGAACCAGTTAGCGCCTCTAAATTTAATACCCGCATTGATGGTATCAGTGGTGTAATCAACAGGCTCTGCAATCATCATAGATTGATTGAAAAAGCTACCCGATGCCGTTTTGGTGCCGGTTTTTTCTTCACGTTGATAATTCACATAAGTAGTGAATAGTGACTCAGTTTGATATTCAAACCCTAAACCTGCACGTTCACGTTTAAGTGATAATTCAAACGGGTTTAAGCTGTTACCAAGCTCAGTCATACCATCGGTAGAACCGGCAGTAACCCAGCCATCAGGCAAGGTTAAATCGTTGCCACCAATACCACTGTAAGGTGAAACTAGGCTGTTCGAATCATAAGTGGCAATAGAGCGGTAGTTTAGGTTGAAATTATATTGACCTAATTTGCCAACATTCACATCTAAACGACCATTGTCTAGGCCTAAATCGGTAGCTTCTACTTTGGCGCGGTAGCCAGATTTACCGATATAGTTAATATCAGCATCGACTTTAGGGGCAAACTCGTTGCTGCTGCCAAATGCATTGGCAGAGTGAATATCATCTTCGCTGTTATACGCAACGCCTACACTCACACTACCGGTTACGCCAGTTTCTACAGCACAACCTTTACAAACCCACTTGTCATATTTGACTTTGTCTGTGTTGGCATTACCGACACCGTAACCATCAGCGGCCATTGCAAAGCCTGCATTGGCTACTAGCGCTAAGGTGATTAAGTTCAGTTTAAATTTCATAGTCGTACATCCTTAACGCTGAAGTAATTTGCCAGAAGGGTGGTTTGAACCATGTACTTGGCTATGACAATTTAAACAACTGCGGCCACCAGTAAAGGCATTATCACCAACATTAGAACCCATTCCTGTGTTGCCTAAGTAAGCATTGCTAGCATGACCATCGCTGGCATGACATTGCTGACATAGCTGAGGAGCACGAGTTTTTAGCATTCCTTCGTTAACTGAACCATGTGGGTTATGACAACTTACACAGTTTTCTGTCACTGGTGCGTGTTCCCAAAGTTTTGGACCACGTTTTTCAGCATGACATGAGTAACATGTTTCATTGACACTTGGTTTAACAAGATCTGAATCAGCCATGCTGCCATGTGGGTTATGACAATCACTACAGGTCATTTGGTCAAACTTCATTGGATGACTTGAGCGTTTGTTCATGTCGGTTTTAACTTTAACATGACAACTAGTACAGACTTCCATTTCAGTCTTTTTAGACAAAATAGGGTCATTTGCAGTATGAACATTATGACAAGATGCACAAGCAACATCAGCATTATCATGATGGCTAGTGTTCCAAGACATACGCTTGTCGTCTAAGTGACAGCCCATACAAACACTGTTTTGCTTTTCAGGTGCTAAGGTTGAGTTAGGGCCAAAAGCAATCATTGGCTCATTACCACCACGGTTATGCTTACCCATTGGGCCATGACACGCTTCACATTGAAGGCCAGCCATTGGGCTTTTTGATGAGTCAATTGCGCCATGAACACCTTTAAAGATATCCATTACTTTTTCTGAACGCTTATGACACATTAAGCATGAGTCAGCGCCTTTAGGTGAATAACTACCTTCTTCGAACTTTTTATCAAGTACGGCTTCAACTTCGTCAGGTGTCATTTTTGCATCCCACTTCGACGCATAAGCCGAGTGAGACATCCCAAGCGATAGCAAAACAACTGCCATAAATGTCGGGATTAAAGTGTTTAATTTCATTTTGATTTTCATAGTGAGGCTTCCCAATCTATCCATGATGTTGATGTGATTTATGTAATCTAAGGGAGAAGCAAGCTTCTCCCTTAAGGGTAAATTACATCTTCACCGCGGTGTGATCGAAAATAGTAGGTGCGTGACAGAAGAAACAGGTTTCTAACTGAGCAGCATCATTCGCCTCTTGGTAAGGCCTATTAACTAAACCGCCTTGGCTTTGAGCATGATTCTTGATTTCTTCAAAGCCATGACAAGAAGCACAAGTTGCTGTGATTGGAGTGGTGTATCCCTCATTAACAAAAGGATACTCGCCATTACCTGCAGTCGCTAAAGCGCCTTTAAGCTTGAATGCATCAAGATTAAAGTCGTTATGACACTGAGCACAATCTTTGATAATGCCTTGTTCACCGTGAACGCTATGAAGTTTCATTTCAAGTGCACCTTGGTTGAAACCTACTGCATATGAGCCATCTGGAGTATGACAAGCAGCACAAGCATCAACACCAACAATAGGCATATCGTTAACATCTGTAGTGTGAGAAAGTTGCTCAGACATCACGAAACCAGCATGCTGTTTACCCTTGTGAATTTCAAACTCAGGGGTATGACATGATGCACATGCAGTAAAATTAACTGAATCTACATGACGCATGCTAGCGGCTGAGCCTGATAAAGTTGCAAAGGCTAAATCAGCTTTCATTGCAGTGTAGAAATTGTCATTCAACCATTTCTCACCATTGTCATTGGTATCCATGTTTTCATCGATCACGACTTTAGAACAATCGACAAATTCGCTATTTTCAGAACACATTGACCAACCAACAAAGCTAAATGCTGTTTCGTCATCGCTTCCTGCTGTGCCAAGTTTAAGATCTGCGCTAGTGGTATATACTAACTTACCATCTTCAATAGTAGCTTTTGTGTCGTCAACAACACCGTTCATGATTGCATTAATAGAATCTTTACCGTAATAGCCCAGTGTTACATTATTGGGGCCAACGTTGGTAATAATTTCAATGCGCTGAACCATTGCTGAAATGGTATTAAGATCGACATTTTCACCGTTTGAATCTACAACTTGGATACTGATAGTTGCATTTTGAGTTGTAGGATCTATTGCTGAGTCAACATTGATACCATATTGGTCCATCAACGCTTTTTTCTCGACAAAATCACCAGTGTGAATTTCTTCAGTCCAGCTGGCATTGTGACACGCGATACAGTTTGAATTATCAGACTGTTGTGGGTGACCTTGGCCTGCTTCGAAGTCGATGCCAGTGTGACAACTCGAACAAGTTTCCATGGTTGGAATACGTGTCCAGTTACCCCATTCAGGTAACTCTTCTGATTCAATGTGACAGCTTTGACAGTTGTCTTGAACTATGTTGTTTGCAGTTTCAGCACTCTTGTCCATATTACGGCCATACATTTTATTGTTGTTATGAACGTTGTGGATTAAGTGGTTAAAGCCAACTTGTACTTTACCTTTATCAGCTGCCATTTCATCAGTATGACAAGAGGTACAGGTATCAAGAGAAGTGTAACTATGGTAAATGCTTTCGCCTTCAGCATGACATGCTTGACAAGCTTCGGTGCTCACTACATTTTTAGTATATTTTGCATCGTAGCCTTCACCATCGAAATCTTGAGTGAATTCAGTACGAGGAACGGTTGTAGTACCATCTAATAAAGTACCTGCACTTGCGATTAAGTTATAACGCTGAGTTAGCTCTGGGTTAAAACCTTCAGTTTCGATTGTGAAACTATAAGTACCGTTTTTATTATCGGTAAATTCATTTTGAGAGCCAATAAACTGCCACTGAGCGCTGTTACCAGCACCTGTTGCCCCAGCTGGAACAAGTTGTACGGCTTTTTTAACTTCAAAAGCGGATAATCCGACTACTGCTTCATCATCTTCATTAGTCGCAAAAACCTTAAGCGTTGGGTTATCACCTTCATACGTTACTGAAAGGACTTCAAGCTTAAGTTGTTGAATAGCTTCAGCTGGTTCACCGCCAGGAAGGCCAGGGATACCATCTTTACCATCATCTCCGTCACTACCACAGCCTGTTAAGGCAACTGAAAAGCTAGCAGCAAGGAGTAAAGCAATTTTTGTATGTTTTGTGTTCATCATATTTTCCCTAAAGAGGTAATACATTGAACTTATTGGCAGTATTTTCTGCGAAGAAGCCACTATCATCACTAGTGTTTTCCTGTTCTCAATTAAGTCAATGTTGGAAAATGTATTCCTAGTAACTAGATTACTGCACCTAAGCAAAAAAATCTTTAAAGCTTAGGTGATTATGTGACCCTGTTCTAAGTATTCCTAAAGTGGTATTTAGAAATAAAAAGAGGAGACACAGTCTCCTCTTATATTAACGATTACTTATAATTAACTGGGTGAACCGTATCGACACCAAAGGCTTTACCTTCGGCATGACAGGTTGCACAGGTTTCAGAACCAGGGACATATGTACCTTCAGGATCATTTGCTGCACCACCTTCACTACGGATATGAGAAACGAGTGAGTCTTTAACACCATGACAACTAATACACGTTGCTGCGATTGGAGAAAACTCTACACGCTCTAGCTCGGCATCAGTAGTTTGTGTCGCTGGCACGCCAGCTGTATCCATACTTAACTGACCTTTGTCATGACAGGTTGCACAATTACCATAATGTTCAGGGAAGGTAATTCTGTCTTCACCACCAACTTCTTGTCCTTTACGCTTGTTGGCATGTAAAGAGTGAATGCGAACTTTAAAGTCAATGTGTTCAACGATTGATTTACTACTAGAGTAAGTGGCGTTATGGCACATTTGACATTCAGCTTCGAAGTTGGTGTAAGAACCGTTGTGCTTCATTTTACCTGTACCAAATTTGGCTAGGTATTTATCATCATGACAGTTTGCACATGTTTCGTTGCTTACTACAACACGACGAGCATCTACATCTTCTTCACCAGCTAAGTTGAATGGGACTATGTCACCAACAAGCGTTGCTGGGTTACCTGCTTCATCTGAGCCAGTTCCGCAAATTACACCTTGTAAGCTATCACGGTCAACGCACATTTTAGTTGTGATTACAGCTGTCGACGCTAACGCTTCATCAGCAGTTAATTCAACATCAGTAGCAACATAGGTAAATACATTACCTTCAGTTGAAGTCGGCGCTTGAGTTAGTAAATCGATTTTTTTGTAACCGAGCACGAAATCATTTTCATTACCAAAGCCAAGCATAAGGTTGCTTTGAGTTAGTCTTTCATCTGCATCAGGACTAGTTACACTTTCTTCGTTTGTGTCTTCAATATTAACTGCAAAAGTTAGTTCTTGTGCTGCGGCATCATAACTTACACTACTCGCAACTAAAGTGGCTGAATAGCTGTCTTGTGCGTTTTGTTTTGCAACTGCATCAGTAAAGTGATGTGCTGCACCAGCCATTCCTTCATCAGCATGACAAGTAGAACAGTCAGTAGTTTCGATATATTTACCGTGCATATCAGCTTTTATTTGAGCAGGATCTGTTGAGTCACTATGACACGAACCACATGCTAGTGCCGTGTGATGCTTAAAATTAGCGGCATCAACAGGGCTGTTGTCGCTATTTTCAATGTGACATGCTTGACAGTCATACAAATCAGCAGGGAAGGTCACTTCACTGTAATCATGAACACTGCCATTGTAACCAGCAACTAAATAGTCACTCTTATGGATTTTATGTGCCATGTAAGCAAAATCTAAAGAAGCGCCAGTTTCTGGATCTGCAGAGTAATTGTTATGACAAACTTGACAATTTTCTAGTGCAATTCGTTTACCGCCATGCATTGCTAATTTAGGTGCCCAAGCATGTCCGTAATTGTCACTATGACAACGAAGACAAGACTCTTCTAAGTTATTAACAGTGCGAGTTTCTTCTGGGCTTACTTGCTCACCAGTGATAGGAGAGAAATCAAAGTGAGTGTTAACGAGTTTATCTGCACTGCCTTCAGCTCTTAATTCCATAGTGATACGGTGAGTAAGAGTTTCGTCATAGGCTAGATCTAGCCCTTCTATGGCGTCGATACTGTTTAAGTTAACTTGGAATGTATAAGTGTATTGACCAACAACGTCACCAGCAGTTAAACATTCTTGCTTACAGCTTGTTTCCACAGATGCTTGAATCTGAGTACCTGCTTTATCTTCAAACCCTGGAGGAATAAATTCAGCAACAGGTTCAACTACATTGTTAATATAGCTAACCCATTGTGGGGTTTTGTAACCTTTGCCACTCTGTGGGACAAGTTTAGCAATACCCATACCGAGACTATCGACATTGTCATAAGTGGTAAGATCTGTAATGGGAGTACCATTAGCATCACCAAGTTCAAAATGAACGCTGATTGCACCATCAAGAATTTCTGTTGACGTGATATCAACTTGAAGACTTTTAGCCTTATTGATCGTGAGACCGACTACTCCATCTTCACCATCTTCACCGTCTTTACCATCACTGCCACAGCCAGTCAATGCAAAAGCTAATAGCCCCGCACTGAATACCGCTTTAGCAGTCGTATTTAAATTAAATTTATTCATCATTTTTCCCTGCAAGAGATTTATTTTCACTTGATCCTTCATCATAAAATCAAGCGTATGGATACTATCCAAACTTATTCGAAATAAGTTTTACTATTTTAACCACTTGTCTACGTCGCCACCGTGATTAAGATCTTACTATTCCGAAAGGAGTACTTCTAAATTCTGCAATTTACAACTCGTTGTTTTTAAGTTGTTAAACTGCCGATAATCAGTAGTTGCTCTCTGTGGGTGTTTTTTGTTGATTGACGCCAAAAACCCAGTTTGGTATCCAATTTCAGTAAGCCCTAATGTCTGCAATGATTTTGGTAATGCTCTACTCACTACTAAATAGATTGCTAAAATTGCCATTACTAATAATAAGTGATTTATGTGAAGTTTGGGTTAAATGTTGAACTCATTTTGTGATTTTTAGTGAGTTGTGGCGTTTATTTGTTAAAAGTGTGATCTCGATCTGATTGTGATTTGAACCTTTGAGGGTAGGTATAAAGTAAGGCCCAATAAAGAGTCAATTTAAAGCATTCTTAAGTTGTATGGTCTTTATTAGCTGGCTTATGTTGTGGTATTGAAATCATGGTTAATTGTTTCAATATTACCGATAGGAAAGTTGCTAAAAAATGAGCTATTGATACCGGATCGAGTAAAGCTTGTTCAATCGAGCCGTTAGTTGATAAAAGTAAGCGAATTTAGCTTGAACATGACAAGTGCTTAGTGGATAATCCTGTTGTTCTCGTTAAGCAGGGTTCGTTTAGATGTTTAAGAATATTAAATATTTTAATTATTTGCTTAATTAGAAATCTATGGTGACCTTAGGGTCCCCTCGCAATGATAACTTGTGAACTCGGCCAGGCCTGGAAGGGAGCAACCGCAGCAAGTGACTCGTGTGCCGAGGTGTGGCTCTAGGGGAACCTCCAATCTCCTCATTATCCTTAGATTTTCCCTTTGAATATTATTTTTAATAATTATCTATAGCCATAATCTTATGAATTTTTTGGCAAAAGTTTTGTTGTTTAAAATATGTGCTATATGTTTGGCTTTTTATTGATAGCGGGTATTGAAGCAGCGACTTCTGCATCTTCCACTAGCTTCTTATGAAGGTTAGCTTTTAAAAATTGTCGTGACTTTTCAAGTGCGCTATGGATCTCGTTTTTCATCTGTTGCAGTTCTGCATAATCTTCAAAAAAATAAGTATCAACGAGGTGTCTTATGTAGCGAACTGGAAGTTGATTTAAGGTAACGCAGCATAAATCAGCTAAATACTCCTCTGGTAGCTCTTCGAGTAAGCCTTCGTCTCTTAATATTTCCATTAAAAGCACTTCATAGTAATTACGAATATCAACTTGCATCCTTGACTCCCTATAGAATGAAATTTAACTTGTTTATCTGATTATCATTAGTGTGCTACCAGATTGCCTTGGCTGCAATAAAAAGTTGGCTATGTCTTTGAGTTAGTGCTTGCTCGTTGCGGCTGTAACCGCCTCCGATCACCGCTGCAATCGGGATTTCTGCCTGCTTAGCTTGCTGTAAAATAAATGTATCTCGGGCCAATATGCCTTTGGTTGATATGTCTAAATAGCCTAAATCATCATCTTGGTGAATATCAACGCCGGCATCGTAAAGGATAAGATCTGGCTGATGGATGCTTATGAGGTATGGGATCACTTGTTTGATAACCGATAAGTATTCATCGTCGAGAGTGTGTTTATCAAATTCTATATCGTGATGGGAGCGTTGCTTTCTAAATGGGAAGTTTTTTTGGCAATGAAGCGAGCAAGTTATTATGTTGTCTTGGGTTTGAGACAATGCCGCAGTGCCATCGCCTTGATGTACGTCACAATCGATAATAAGCACTTTCGTGGCTTTTTGCTTAATAAGCATTTGCTTGGCTGCAATCATTAAATCGTTAAAGACACAGAAACCACTGCCAAAGTCATAATGAGCATGATGATAGCCACCACTTAAATGTAGGGCAATACCATGGTCAATTGCCAAATTAGCGCTTAGCACTGTGCCATTGACCGCGTGAAGGGTGCGGTTAACCAGTGATTCGCTCCAAGGAAAACCGATACGGCGCAGCACTTTATTAGTAAGGGTGTTATTGATAAAGCCATCAACATAGTCACTTTGATGGGTTTGTTTTAACACTTTAATATCGATGGGGCTTGGCTGATGAAAATCTTGCGGGATAGCGAGACCTTGTTCAAGTAAATATTGCTGTAAACGTTGATATTTACTGGTAGGAAACCGATGCTTTTTAGGTAACGCCAGCTTGGAGTAGCTGGCGTGATAAACGAGTGGAATAGTCATTAAAGCTGTTTAATAGCCCAACTCATGAACTCTTTGCGTGTTTGCTCATCAGCTTGTAACCACCAATATTGCAGCATTTGCTCAGGATGAGTTGCCGCTTTATCTGTTACAGCCGATGTCGTTGCGGAAGCTGTCGCAGTTTGAGTCACAGGTGTGCTAGCAACTACTGCGGTCGAGGTCACGGCCGCTGTTGTGGCAGTTGCAGTGTTTACTGCGGCTGGAGCGACATTGCTACTGGTTGCAGAAGCTGCTAATGCGTCAATATCATCACCTTTATTACTGCCAAATAACCCGCCTAAAAATGAACCTTCTTCAAAATCGGTTTGGGTAATTGTGTAATCGACTTTGCCATTATCTTGGCGTGAGATAATCACTTGGGGATCTTTAGCAAAGCTTTTAGGGCGTTTTACAAATTCTCCGTCTGCGGGCTTAAGAAAATACTCATGATCGCCATCGACTATAATAGTGACAATAAAAGGCGCTGATTTTATAAAGCTTTGGCTATCGCTGAAGTCATCTTCAATCATATCGTGGTAACGGATGGCTATTTTATGGGAGCCATTACTAAGGTCTAGATCTGATTTATGGGTAAACTTATTGGTATCAATTTCTTTGCCGTCCAATGCTAAATACTCAAACGACATTGGAATGGTTAAATTTGCCGCTAAAGCTGATGTTGATGTAGCTAAAGCAAGTAAAGTGGCACTTAGCGTTCGGGTAAAATTCATTGTTGCTCCTTAACGATTTAAATTTCTATTAGGTCGTTCAAACATCTGGATTCTTTCCTCTATATAACTAATTGCTTGACGACATTTTCCTAAGCGTCGATGTAGAGAGAGAATTTCATTTTGTAATCTGATTTTGTCAGTACTATGACAGTTTGCAAGTGCAGATTCCATTTCTGCTATTTTTTGTTCAAAGGTTGTAGCCCAATTCAAATGTTTGTTCAGCTCTTGATAAATTTGGTGGCTGTTTTTCATTACATTACTGGCTATCCAGCCAAAGCCACTGTCTGAATGTTGTTGCTGTTGTTTTTTTGCATAGCGTGCACGGCTATTGTCACGTTTTTGCTTTTCAGTATTCACATTCAGGTTGGTGGTCACTAAGGCTCGTCTTAATGCGGTAAAGCGATCTTGAATGCGCTGGCAGCTAAGCTCAATGATTCTGACATCAAGTTTGAAAGAAAGTTGCTTTTCTAATTGCTGAATGTCTTTTTTTAATTGGGCAATACAAGGGCTTAATTGGGCACCTTGTTGAATAAATAATTGTGAATTAAATCGTTCAATATCTTGCAGCATTTTCTTTTGTTGCGCAGGTAATTGCTGATCGTGATGTAAGGCATCTTGTTCTAATGAACTGAGCTGCTGTTTTAATTGGTAAATGAGTTGGTTGGTGTTTCTCATAGCCAAGCCGTCCAAGCTAAATGTGCTGCAATGGATAATACAGTAATGATAAATAGCGGTTTGATAAAGGGAATACCAAATCTTATAGCAGATTTAGCCCCAATAAATGATCCCGCCATCATACAAACACCGATCCACAAACCTAATATCCAATCCACTTCGCCTAATAAGGCAAAAATGACTAATGCGGTAACATTACTCACTGAGGTCATTAGCCTTGCTAAGGCGCAGCTGTTTAATAATGGCAGCTTATGCAGCCTGATGCTGGATACTGTCCAAAATGCGCCAATACCGGGGCCTGCAAAACCATCATAAGCACCTAAGGTCATTCCTTGCACTATTTGTTTGTTTTGAGATGGCAACCCGGTGGGTTGATTGATGATAGTTTCGCCCATCGCTTTGGGACTTATAAGGGTGTAGATTGCAATCCCGATAATGATCAGCGGTAAGATTTTTTCGAGCCAAGCAGCATCAATAAAATAAACTAAAAAACTGCCGATGATGGCACCTATAAAGGTCGTCAAAAATGCAGCCCGCCAGAAGGAAGGTTTAATGAGTTGTTGTTTGTAGTAGGTATAACCTGCAGTAATAGAGCCGAAACAGGCTGCGAGCTTATTGGTACCCAATGCTAAATGGGGTGGAACGCCCATCGTTAGCAGTGCAGGGATAGAAAGCAAACCGCCACCGCCAACAACGGCATCTATAAAACCTGCAACAACACCAATTATCGCCAGAATGACCCAATGACTAGGGTCTAACAAAAATTCCAAAAAAATACCTATTCAATAACTTTACGAAATGGCGGTAGGGCATCGAGTAACGATTTACCGTAACGCTTGGTAATTAGGCGGCGGTCTAAAATAGTCACTCGGCCATAATCGTCTTCTTTGCGCAGTAATCTACCACAACTTTGGATTAATTTACGTGACGCATCTGGAATGGTTAATTGTAGGAAAGGGTTGCCACCTTTGCTTTTTATATATTCCGCATGTGCTTGTTCAACTGGTGATGTCGGCACTGCAAAGGGCAGTTTGGTGACAATCAGGTTGGTAAGGTAATCCCCAGGTAAATCTAATCCTTCTGAAAAACTGCCTGTGCCAAAGATAATACTGGCTTTTCCGGCATCACAACGGGCTTTATGTTGAGTTAGCACCTGTTGTCTTGGCATAGTTCCTTGAACAAATAACTGCTCTTTAGGCATTTTACCAATAATTTGATCTGTCACCTTTTCCATTTGCCAATAAGAGGCAAACAGCACCAATGTTGCCATTTCATCTTCAACTAATGCCAATATCTGCTCTGCAAGCTCATCGGTAAAGGCTTCATCTGTAGGCTCATTCTTCATTTGAGGAATAAATAATGTGGCATTATTTTGATAATCAAATGGCGATAGTAACGCCAAAAAGCGGCTGCCATCATTTAATGATAACCCGACTTGATGGGCAAAATGATTAAAATTATTCAGCGCCCGCAGTGTTGCGCTGCACAATACAACACCTGCGGCTTTTTGCCACAGCATAGATTCGAGCATGAAACCCACTTCAATAGGAGACGCACAAAATAAATAATCCTGTTGTTTACCTGTGATCAGTTCAGCCCAGCGCGCCATGGGCGCACCTTTTTTTGAGTCTTCTTTAGCGAGCATTTTCCATAATTTATGCAAGTTTTCTAAACGCTGGGAAATAAAGCCTGCTTCTGAAAGCACTGTTTCTGATTGATGTTTAGGTAACTCACCATCTTTTATCGCTTCACTTAAAACGGTTTGAATTTTATTAAATTGCTTTAATGCAGAATTCGATGCTGAAGCTAAGTTTTCGGCCTGTATGAGTAATGACTCTGGTAATTTGCCATTTTCAAATCTTAAACGGGTTTCTGGGTTGGCAAAGAGCTGCGGCTGGGTATCACAAAAATGTGCCACTTGATTAAGCTGGCTAACCAGCTCATTAATGTGATCTAGCATCGCTTGCACTGGTGCAATAATATGAGTGGTTTTTAATTGGTTTTGTAATTTAGAGCAGGTTTTACCTGCCTTTTCTAGCCAATCAGCTGTGCCGCGAAGACTTGCTTGGGCGCTGGAGAAATCTCTGGCAACTGTTGGCAGATGATGCGCCTCATCGATGACATAAAACATCTCTTCAGGCTCTGGTAAAATAACGCCGCCGCCCAGTTCTAAGTCGGCAAATAACAAACTGTGGTTAACAATGAGTACGTCCCAGGTTTCGACATCTTCACGGGCTTTATGAAAAGGGCAGTTATGATGATTGGATAACTGACGATGGCAGCTGTGTTTATCACAGCATATTTGCTGCCATAAAAAGTCAGGAACAGGTTGCTCTAAAGTGTCGATTTCACCGTTCCACTTTTTATCTTGGTAATCTTTATGGATTTTTTTGAGTTGGTCAATCTGGCTTTGATCAGGCTTTGTCTGCCACATCGCCATTTGTGAGGTGTCTTCGGGGCCAATCATGGCTTCAAGCTTTGCTAAGCAAACATAGCGCTGACGGCCTTTGACTAAACCAAATTTAAAGTCTACCCCAGACTGTTGCAAAAAGAAGGGTAAATCTTTATGCAGTAATTGCTCTTGTAATGCTACGGTTGCCGTTGCTATACAGACTTTTTTCTTGCTGGCAATGGCTAACGGAATCGTGCCAAGAATATAGGATAAGGATTTACCAATACCGGTGCCGGCTTCACAAACCATAATGCGACGGTGTTTGTCATATTCACCGGCCAGTGTTTTAGATATTTCAGCCACCATATAGTTTTGCTCACGCCGGGAGCGAAAATTTGGCATTGCCGCCGCGATATCTTTATAGATAGTGCGGATCTGACTTTTGACTTTATCCGTTAACATGAGTGACCTATTCGCATTCTTTGCTTACTGTTTATGTGTTCGCTGTTATATGCTGTACATAATAACAGTGAATTGAACTGCACGAAATATTTAATCGAGCCAAAAACTATGACAGTAAGCGTAAATAAGGTGACTTCTATCAAAGGGCGAGTGTTGACGCGGCATTCAGCTTTTCGTGATGGTCGACTTATATTGCAATATTATTTAAAAACGAGATCTGGCCCTGTGCTGATAGAAGTGGACGGGGCTGAAGTAGTGTGTTTTTGCCGTCAAATAGATATACCAAAACTCGCAGGACATATTCATCAAGGTTGCAGAATCGAAACTATTGCGCTTAAAAACTTTAATCACCAAGCTATCGCCTGTATTTATTTAAAGTCAGCCAGTGTACAAAGGCAGTTATTGCGGATTGCCAATGATATGGGGATTGAGATTTATGAGGCAGATATTAGGGCAGAGCAGCGATATTTGATAGAACGCTTTATTGCCTTTGATGTTGAGTTTATCGGGCAATCTAGTTTAGAGGCTGATTTATGTAACAGTCAGAATACCAGCTTAAGTCAATTGCCGGTGTACCAAGCTGTAAAAGCAAGAAAAAGCGATAATGACATCTCGCTTTCTATGATTTCGTTGGATTTCGAATGTAGCCCTAGCGGCGAGTTATATTCAGTTGGCTTATATGGGCAAGATTATCAATTAGTCATTATGGTGGGACAGCCTCAAGAGTCAGAGCACTATATTCAGTGGGTGGTTACCGAAGTTGAGCTTATTAAGCGATTAATTGTTTGGTTTGCCGAATATGATCCTGATGTCATTATTGGCTGGGCGGTCGTCACTTTTGATTTGTCACTATTGTATAAACGTTGTCAGTTACATTCGATACCGTTAACCATTGGTCGTGGGGCGACGGTATTAAGCTGGAAGGTTGAAGATAAGCATCGCCCTGAAACCTTATCTTTACCGGGGCGAGTGGTGCTAGATGGCATCGATTGGATTAAAGCGGCATTCTATCATTTTGAACGCTATTCATTAGAGCACGTATCGCAACAATTACTAAATGAAGGCAAGGCTATTGACCATGTTGATAATCGCAGCCAAGAAATCTGTCATTTGTTTGCCCATGATAAAGTCGCATTGGCGTTTTATAATATTACCGATTGCCGCCTAGTATGGGATATTTTTGATAAAACCCAGTTGCTGGCTTTTGCCATTGAACGGGCCAAACTAACCGGCTTAGAATTTGGCCGCGTTGGCGCATCTGTTGCTGCTTTTAATAATTTATACCTACCGCACTTACATCGAAGCGGTTTTGTTGCCCCTGCTCACCCAGCTAGTGATGGACTTGAATCTCCTGGTGGCTATGTGATGGATTCTATCCCGGGTTTTTACAAAGATGTTTTAGTGTTGGACTTTAAAAGCCTTTATCCATCAATTATTAGAACGTTTTTGATTGATCCCAAAGGCTTGGTGGTGGGCGAACAGCAGCCTGACGAAGTGACTGTGCCGGGTTTTCTCAATGCAAGATTTAGCAGAGACAACCCCATATTGCCAGAGCTAATAGCAACACTCGCGCAGCAGCGTGAGCAAGCCAAACAACTTAACAACCAACCTCTGTCCCAAGCCATTAAAATAATCATGAACTCTTTATATGGCGTATTGGGCTCTAGAGGCTGTGTGTTCCATGATGCCAAGCTTGCAAGCTCGATTACCATGCGTGGCCATCAAATCATGAAGCAAACCAAAGCTTGGATTGAAGAGTTGGGTTATAAGGTGATTTATGGTGATACCGACTCTACCTTTGTGTGGTTAGGAGAAAAGCATCAAATAGACGATATTAGTCAGTTAGGTCATATGCTGGCACAGGAAATTACCCAAAAATGGGCCGATTTTTGTGCTACCAAGTTTCAGTTAAAAAGTTATTTGGAACTTGAATTTGAAAGTCACTTTAATCAATTTGTCATGCCGACATTAAGAGGCTCAGATGCTGGCAGTAAAAAACGCTATGTAGGGGCAACCACTGACAAGGAGGGACAATTAGCACTGACCTTTAAAGGCATGGAGCAAGTCAGAAGTGATTGGAGCCCTTTAGCCAGAAGAATGCAATATCATTTATACTTGTTATTATTTACCCAAGGGGACGTTAGAGGCTATTTGTTAAAGCAAATTAAGGAGCTTCAAAATGGCTCATTTGATGATGAACTAATTTTTAGAAAACGCCTAAAGCGTAACATTGAAGATTATACGGCTAAATCTTCACCACATGTGAAAGCCGCAACGCGTCTATGTCAAATAACAGGTAATTCGGAGCTTGGTAAAAGAGGCACAATGATCGCTTACAGGATGACTCTGAATGGTGCGCAACCTATAGAAGCAACCAATGAATCAATTGATTACCAATATTACCTTGATAAACAAATCGAGCCCATTGCAGAACCAGTATTAGGGCTCAAAGGTGACAGTTTTGATAGTCTTGTGAGCAATCAGATGTTGTTACTTTAATGTTGCTGGCTGTGTAATTTATGGTGATACGTTATCATTTTTATGTCTTTTGGTAGTGGTTTGTGCTTTGCAATGTGCTTATTTAGTTTATTATGATATTTAATCGATTTATCTCTTTGTTTCATGCTAATTCATCATGCTAGCCTTCAGTTAATGGAAAAATTCTATGCAAATAGATTATTTAAAATAATTAATGATGAAAATGAAATGGGAAGGTTTAGCTCGATGAAAAAGACTTTAATCGCATCAACACTTGCAGCAGTTATGTTTGTACCAACAGCTTCTGCTATCGAAATCTATAAAGATGAGAAAAACTCTGTTGCTATTGGTGGTTTCATCGATGCACGTATTTATAGTGGCCAAGGTGAAACTGAAATCGTCAATGGCGCATCACGTATTAACTTCGCCTTTGATCGTCAAATGAATGATGGTTGGGCAACCTTTGCTAAATTCGAGTGGGGTGTTAACCCATTCGGTAACAGTGAAATCGTTTATAGTGCTGGTAGTCAATTTGAATCACAAAGCGATGACTTTCTAAATAACCGTTTAGGTTACGTTGGCGTATCAAATGATACTTACGGCTCAATCAGCCTAGGTAAGCAATGGGGTGTTTGGTACGACGTTGTTGCCGGAACAAACTACCCTATCGTATGGGATGGTAATGCTGCAGGTGTATACACATACAATAAAGCTGATGGCGCTATTAACGGTGTAGGCCGTGGTGATAAAACCATTCAATACCGTAACTCGTTTGATAAATTCAGTTTTGGTGCGCAAGTACAGTTAAAGCAAAATGAATTCGTTATTTACGAAGATGAGAACGTAGATGGTTTTTCTGATGCACCAAGTATTAATGATGAAGAGTCACTAGGTACTGTAGAATACGGTAATACCTTCGGTTTATCGGCTATGTATCAATTCACTGATGAATTATCTGTTGGTATTGGTTACAACACGGGTAAATTTGAAGGTGAATTAGAGAACGGCACCCGCATTGAAGAGCGTGATGAAATTTACGGCTTAAGCGTAACTTATGGTAACTGGGATGCAGAAGGTATTTATTTCTCTGCGAACTACAATGAAAATAAATTTCATGACACAGATAACATTGGCCGTATGATTGAAAGTGCGAAAGGTGTAGAGTCATTAGTATCATATCGTTTTGACAACAACATCCGTGTTTTCTTAGCATATAACATGTTAGATGCTGATAGCGTATTAGGCGCTGATGAAGGTGAAGTATTTAAGCGTCAGTTCACTACAGCAGGTATTCATTATATCTGGGATACAAACACTATCCTTTATTTTGAAGGTCGTATCGACAGCAGTGATTTCCGCGGAACAAACGAAGACAAAATGAAGATCAGTGAAGATGATGGCATTGGCTTCGGTATTCGTTACATTTTATAAAATTAAAATTTAACAACTACCCATTAAAACACTCCGAAAGGGGTGTTTTTTTTGCTTTAAAATTCATAGCGACCGTCTGCTTGTTAATTAATTGTAAGTCTCGAAGGTCATTTGACCACATATCTATTTATTGTTGTGGGTATAAAATAGCCGATTGGAACAATTCTGCAACATTTTAAATTGTTATTTGTTATTTTTAAATGCTATTAAATACAGAGGCTTAAGGTGGTTGTGTAGTTTAATACTCTATTTTTGTATGTTTTTGTGGACGAAATAACCATTCTAAACATGTTAACTTACCCGATATTAATGAAACATATGTTGAATTAATGTTTTATTTGTGATTTTATTGCATACGAAATGTGGTTGAGCGATGTTCAACTTCGTTAACCAACCTAAATTAATAAGGTTGGAACAATAAGAAAGACACAAGTCCAGGGAGATTGACAATGCATAAGAATTTATTAGCTAAATCAGTGCGTCTAGCAATGATTAGCGGTGCCGCTGCGGCAGCACTTAGTTCACCAGTAGCATTCGCTGCTGAAGATGATGGTGCTTCAGTTGAACGCATCGAAGTAACTGGTTCGCGTATTAAACGTACTGATATAGAGGGTTCTAGCCCAGTAACTGTGATGGATGCAACTGAAATCAAAGCATCTGGTTATGACCGTATAGAAGATGTCTTAAACCAGTTGCCACAAGTTGAAGCAGCTGAAACGGCATTTTTGGCTAACGGCGCAACAGGTACTGCAACAGTCGATTTACGTGGTCTTGGTTCAAACAGAACGCTTGTTTTGATTAATGGTCGTCGTATGCAAGCTGGTAGTATTACTTCGCAAGTTGCTGATATTAACCAAATTCCAGCTTCTTTAATTAAGCGAGTTGAAGTTCTAACTGGTGGTGCTGGTGCGGTTTATGGTGCAGATGCCGTTGCTGGTGTTGTTAATTTTGTCATGAATGATGACTTTGAAGGTTTTGCTATTAATGCTGGTGCTTCAGGTTATCAGCACGATAACAACAATAAGTACATTCAAGGTTTAATGGATGATAAGAATTTCGATTATGAAACTGGAAATACTGGTGTAGATGGAAAGACATACACCATAGATGTTACTTTAGGTAGTGATTTCGACGATGGTAAGGGACATGCTGTAGCTTACGCTGTTTGGCGCCGTAATGATGAGTTATTGCAAGGTTCTCGCGATTATGCATCTTGTGCTTTAAATGGTGCAGGGGATACTTGTGGTGGTTCTGCTACTACACCTAACCCTCATTTTGATATGTTCCCAGTTGTTAATGGTGAAGTTGATTATACTCAGGAATATTGGGGTTACTTAAACCCTAATGGTGAAGGTTTCATGGAAGATGACGGATACCGTTATAACTATGCTCCTGTAAACCATTTTATGCGCCCAAATGAACGTTTTACAACCGGTGCATTTATTAATTATGAAATTAACGAACATTTCCGCCCTTACATGGAATTGTCATTTATGCACAACAGAACAGCAGGTCAAATTGCTGAATCTGGTACTTTCTTTAACCAAGAAATATTATTCGATTACGATAATCCACTTTTAAGTGAACTACAAAAGCAACAGTTGCAAGACTATTTTGGGCAAACTCCAGATGATCAATTCGTTGCATATATCGGCAAGCGTAATGTTGAAGGTGGTGCTCGTTCTAATAACCTAGAACATTCTTCTTACCGTATTTTAACTGGTATGGAAGGTGATTTAAATGATTCGTGGGCTTATGATGTAAGCTTTGCTTATTCTGCTACGTCATCTAACTCAGTATACCAAAATGACTTACTTGCTCCTAAAATCCCTTCACGAGTAGGTGCTGTAGATACAGAGTGTAATGCCGAGGACGGTTGCCTGTTGTATAACGTGTTTACTCTGGATGGTGTAACTGCTGAACAAGCAGCACAACTTGCAGGTGTGGGTACACAAACAGGTTTAGTTACTCAAATGATTTATAACGGTTATGTTACTGGTGAATTTGATCTGGCTTTACCAACAGCATCATCAAATATTGGAGCTGTATTTGGTTTAGAACGTCGTGAACAATCTTACGAACGAATTTCTGATACCATTTATGAAGAAGGTCAATTACTTGGTCAAGGTGGCCCTAATCCAAGTTTATACGGTGAAATTACTGTAAATGAAGCTTTTGCTGAACTTGCGGTACCAGTGTTCGATGAGTGGAATGTCAACTTAGCTGCTCGTGCTTCAGATTACTCAACCTCTGGAACTGATTATACTTACTCGTTAGGTACTGATTACACATTGGCTGACGCATATAAATTCCGTTTCAGCTATGCAAAAGCAATGCGAGCACCTAACATCGGTGAATTGTTTGATTCACAAAGTATTGGTTTATGGAGCGGTGATGACCCATGCGCAGGTACTGTAGCGGAAATTACAGCAGCAGGGTTTACACAAGAAATGTGTGCAAATACTGGTGTTTCAGCTGCTCAGTTTGGCAATATTACGAAATCTCCAGCTGGTCAATATAACCAGTTTTCTGGCGGTAATCCTGAGTTGAAGCCGGAAGAGGCTGATACATATACTATAGGCTTAGTTGCTAACCCGTTAGAAAATTTAAACTTCTCTGTTGATTATTTCAATATTGAAATGGAACAAGTAATCGGTACTATCGGTGCCGAACGTATCCTTACAAACTGTGCTACAACAGGGGATGCATTATTTTGTGATAGCATTGACCGAAGCTCTTCTGGAAGCCTATGGTTAGGTCAGGAAGGTTATGTTTCAAATCTTGGTTCTAACATCGGTGGCCGTAAATGGGAAGGGGTTGATGCAACAGCTAGCTACAGTCTCGACTTAGGCAATGGAACATTAGATTTCAACCTTAATGGTTATTACAGCATCAAGAAAGAAGTTGAACCAATTTTAGGTGATGACTCGCTTTCATATGATTGTTCTGGAGTAGTTAGTACGTCATGTTTTGCTTCTCCTAAATGGCGTCATAATTTAACGACTACATACGGCGCTGACGATTATAGTGTTTCATTGAAGTGGCGTTACTTTGATAGTGTAGACTATGAAGGCACAGCAGATACGTCATTGATTGATAATGGCGGCATCGATGCTGTTAGTTATTTCGACTTGTCAGGCCTTTATGCAGTAACTGATTACTTAACGTTCTCAGCTGGTGTTAATAATATCTTTGATGAAGAGCCTCCAATGGTAGGTAATACTATATCAAGCAATGCAAACACAGTTTCTGGTTTCTATGACACATTAGGGCGTTTCGTATACCTTAATGCAGGCTTGAAATTTTAATATCTGAAATTAAAAAGTATTAAAGTAGTAGCTTTGTTATTTGAAAAGTTACCAACTTAATAAATATTTTTAAAGTTTGTAAAAGCACTGAACTTAAAATGTTCGGTGCTTTTTTATATTTAATAGTAAGTTAAAAACAAATTGAACAATAAGCAAGGCGTGACATTAAAAGTATCGTTGTTTGTTTTTTACTTGGCTGGTGTCATAGATAAATCGAATGTTTTACTAAGAATGTTTACTATTTAACCTTTTAAAACATTTGTAATGACGAACCCTTCATTTTCTCTAGTTTTTGATGTCCTCAATTGTTGACACAGGTCAACATTTTGTGAAATGATGCGAGCGGGTCTATGCCTTAGCGGGTATAGAATAGGGAAGAAAAAACTAACAATCACAAGAGAAAGATACACTTAGTGAGTGCAACATCGGTTAACAATAAAATCGCAGTTGTTACTTTCGAGTTAAAGCTTTCTAATTCACTATAAATTGGTTGGGAACTATGTCCAAGGTAAGCAATAGAACAAAAATCGCTACTGCACTTGTTGGCGCGCTTGCATTAGCTAGCAGCAACTTCGTGATTGCAGATCCTCTAAGTGACGTACAAAAAGCAGACGGCAAAATTCATGCTGATGCTGCTGCGTCGCAAAACAAAGTTGATAAGTATTTTGATCAAGCACAAGACATGCTTTTTGAGTATGGCTCAGTTGCTGACGAACGCGAATCTTTAAAATCATACAATGACTATGTTGCCGGATTGGTTGCAGACCAACAGGCGACAATGAAACTTATCCAAGACGATATCGACGGTGTTGATGCTCTTAGACAAGGTGTTGTTCCTTTAATGTTTAAAATGGTAGACGCTTTAGAGCAATTTATCGCTTTAGACTTACCATTTAACAAAGACGCTCGTGAAGCTCGTGTTCAACGCTTAAAAGATACATTAAATAGCGCTGAAGTAACACTTGCTGAAAAGTACCGCTTGATCTTAGATGCGTATAACATTGAACGTGAATATGGTTCTAAGTTAATTGCAGAAACTGGTCAATTACAAATTGATGGTAAAGAAATTCTAGTTGATTTCTTAAACTTCGGTCGTGTAAGCCTATACGCTCAAAGCCAAGACCAAAAGTCAGCTTGGATGTATAACGCAGAAACTAAAGGTTGGGATGTGTTAGAAGATAGCTATCTTCGTAACTTAAGCAAAGCTATTAAACAGGCTCGTGGTCAAGGTGCTCCTGATCTATTCGCCTTACCAATCCCTGCTGCGGAGGCTGCACAATAATGAAAAAGTTTATTACTACAGCAATCGTTGCTGCAACTCTGTCACTAACATCAGGTATGGTTAGCGCTGCAGATGCACCAAAAACGATTGAACAACTATTAAAGCAAGTTCAAACAGACCGTGCTAATGCGACTAAAACCAATAAGAAGCGTGAAGCAGAGTTCTTAAATGAGCGTGGCGATAAAGCTGCTCTTCTTAAACGTGAAAAATCAGCGCTTGCAGCTGAAAGACAACGTGGTAAAGATCTAGCGCAAGCATTTACTGATAACGAACGTAAAATCGCACAATTAGAAGAAGATCGTAAGATTGCTTCTGGTGACTTAGGCGAAATGTTCGGTGTTGTTAAAGGTGAAGCAGGTGACTTTGCTGGTAAGTTAGTTGGTTCTAACATTACTGCACAGTTCCCTGGCCGTGATGCATTTATTGCAGAACTTGGTGCTCGTAAAGAACTTCCAAAAATTAATGAGCTAGAACAATTCTGGGAAGCTCAACTTTTTGAAATGGTCGAATCTGGTAAAGTTGTTACTTTCGATGCTGATGTAACAGGTTTAGATGGCGGTGTTACTAATACTACAGTTACTCGTGTTGGTGCATATAACTTACTTGCTGATGGCAAATACGTTGTTTACAACGCTGACCTTGGTCTAATCCAAGAGCTTTCACAGCAACCAGGTAGTGCACAAGTATCAAGTGTTAAGTCATTTACAAGTGCGACTTCTGGCTATGAAAAGCTGTTTGTTGACCCTGCACGTGGTGTGTTACTAAGTGTATTCACTCAAAAAGCGACAATCGAAGAGCGTATTGAAGCGGGTGGACCAATTGGTTACATCATCATCGGTTTACTTGTTCTTGGTGCGCTAATTTCAATTGAGCGTTTAGTTACTCTTTATATTGTTGGTGCTAAAGTTAAAGCTCAACGTAAAGATACTGCAAACCCAGGTAATAACGCATTAGGTCGTGTACTTAAAGTTTATCAAGAAAACAAAGACGTTGATGTTGAAACGCTTGAACTTAAACTTGATGAAGCTATTTTGAAAGAAACGCCAGCTCTAGAAGCACGTATTTCAATCATTAAAGTTCTAGCAGCTATCGCGCCTATGATGGGTCTACTTGGTACAGTAACCGGTATGATTGCAACCTTCCAAACAATTCAATTGTTCGGTACTGGTGATCCACGTCTAATGGCAGGTGGTATCTCTATGGCATTGATGACAACGGTACAAGGTCTTGTTGCTGCACTTCCTCTAATGCTTATGCACGCAGTTGTTATCGCTCGTAGCAAGTCAGTAGTTCAAGTTCTTGAAGAACAAAGCGCTGGTATCATTGCAGAGCACGCTGAGAAGAGGGCTGACTAATGATGCTAATCCTGATGGATGTTTGGGACTCTGTCAGGGGCTTCATGGCCACCGGAGGAGATATCCTCTGGTTGGTAGCGGCAGTGCTATTTCTAATGTGGGTGTTAATGCTTGAGCGTTTTTGGTATATCAATTTAACTGCACCAAAAGAGCATAAAGCGATTATCAACGCATGGAATAATAGAGAGGATTCAACCTCTTGGTATGCACACCGTATCCGTGAAGCTTGGGTGTCCCAAGCTAAGCAAGATATGAATGCTCGTATGCTGCTTATCAAAACATTAGTAGCCATTTGTCCAATGATTGGTCTACTAGGTACCGTAACCGGAATGATAGCAGTGTTCGATGTGATGGCAGTTCATGGTACGAGTAACGCTCGTATGATGGCGGCTGGTATTTCAATGGCAACCATGCCGACAATGGCAGGAATGGTAGCAGCACTATCAGGTGTATTTTTTAGCACTCGATTAGATGCAAAATTGAAAATTAGTCTCGAAAAGCTAAAAGATAGCTTGCCACACCACTAGAGAGAGTATTGAAAATGGCACGTAAAAAGCATTTTAGTGTAGAAGAAGAAGCACAAGTAGATATGACTCCGATGCTCGACATCGTGTTTATCATGTTGATCTTCTTTATTGTGACGACTTCGTTCATTAAGCCATCAGGTCTTGATTATAAGAAACCTGAAGCTTCTACAGCGACACAACAAAAATCTGCAAACATCTTTATTGGTGTGAGTAAGACAGGCGTAATTAAGATGGAAAACCGTCAGGTTGACATCGAGCGTGTAACAGCGAACGTAGAGCGTATGTTAGCTGAAGCACCAGAAGCGGCTGTATTAATCGAAGCAGACCAAGAAGCAGAACATGGCCTTGTAGTTAAGGTTATGGACAACGTAAAGAAAGCGGGTATCGACAAAATCTCGATTTCAGCGGGGAAAGACTAATATGCTGAGAGCAATAGTATCACTCATAGTTGGTGCTGCTGTTACTTTCGCCCTGTTTGTCTTCATGGCCTTCTTGGTCGGTGGCGGCGCTAAACGCGCCGACACTTCAACTGATTCTCCTATTATTGAGATCAGTATGGATAAGCAGGATACGAAAGTGCAGGATAAGCCTAGGGTTAAACCTAAGCCACCAGCACCACCTGAGCAACCACCGAAACCGGATACTACTCCGCCAGATACGTCATCAGATATTGATACGAATATGGCATTTAACATGAGTGGTGTTGTCGCTGGCGGTGCTAGCACAGGTTTTAAACTTGGTAACATGATGACACGTGACGGTGATGCAACACCAATTGTACGTATTGATCCTCAATACCCAATTGCTGCAGCACGTGATGGTAAAGAAGGTTATGTACAACTTTCATTTACCATCAACGAATTAGGTGGCATCGAAGACGTTAAAGTTATTAAAGCAGAACCTAAACGTATTTTTGACCGCGAAGCAGTTCGTGCGTTAAAGAAATGGAAATACAAGCCTAAAATCATTGATGGTAAGGCTATGAAGGTTCCTGGTATGGCTGTACAACTTGATTTCACATTGGATAAAGGAGGTAGATAATGCGTAAAGTAAATAAAATCGCTAGTGCGTTGCTACTAACTTTGTGTGGTAGTTCGCTACTCACAGTTTCAACTGCTCAAGCAGCTGAAAAATGTCCAATTGATGAGCGTCAATCTCGTGCAGTTGGTGCTAGTGCTGGTAAGAAAGTTCAAAAAGCTTTCGAAGAATACACAGAAGGACGTTTGGACCAAGCAATTGAAATTTTGCTTGAAGTGAATACCAAAAATGATTTTGATGCAGCGTATATAGGACGAATGATCGGTTCTTTCTATGCTGAAAAAGGTCAAATGGCAACGTCAATCAAGTATTTAAAAACAGCAGTAGATGCTGACATTCTTGGTGGTACAGATCACGCAGCAACATTACGTTTGTATGCTGACTTATTACTACAAGAAAAGAAGTTTAAAGACGCTATTCCTTACTACTACAAGTGGATGGACTTTACTTGTAAAGTCGACCCTGTTGTATACCGTCGTATCGGTATTGCATACAGCGAACTTAAGCAGTGGGATAAAGTACTTGAAGTTGCCGATAAAGGACTTTCTCTAGTAGAGAAGCCTGATAAAGGCCTTTATCAAATGAAATTAACTGCATACTTCAATCAAAAGAAGTATAAAGAAGCGGTAAAGGTACTCGAAATTATGGTACCGCTGTTCCAAGACGATAAACGTTTATGGGTACAGTTAGCGCAATTTTATTTGATGACTGAAGACTATACCAAGTCATTGCAAACTTATGATTTAGCTTATAAAAATGGTTTTTTAGAAACTGACGCTAACATTACTCGATTAGCACAACTTATGTCGCAAAATGGTGCGCCGTATAACGCTGCTAAGCTTTATGAAAAGCACATGAAATCGGGAATGATTAAAGAGACTGAAAAGTCGATTAAAATCTTAGCGGGTTTCTACCATAATGCTAAAAACTTCAAGCAAGCAGCCAAATTATATGGTCAAGCTGCTGAGTTATCTGGTGATGCTGAGTTATACCTTAAACAAGGTAAAATTCTTGCTATCGCTGAAGAGCCTAAAGCTGCAATTCCTGTGTTTGAAAAAGCACTTGCAGCAGGTTTGGATGAGCCAGGTGAAGCTGAACTTGAGTTAACTTTAGCCCATTTAAGTTTGAAGCAATATAAGTCTGCTTATAAGCGCGCAAATCGTGCTGCTAAACACAGCAAAACGAAGCGCAGCGCTAACAGCTATATTTCTTATATCAAAGAAAAAGCGCGAATTAACAATATTACTTTGTAATCTGGTTAATTTGAAAAAAGCCCCTTTCAAGGGGCTTTTTTTTTGAGTCGCATTTTTAGGTATAAAGAGAATAGATTGTTATTCTCAGTTACAATTATTTGCTAACTAATAACAACTAATTGCGATACATTGTAAATAATAACTAAAAAGATAAATCATATTTTAAGGCCGCTAAATTTGTGGCTCTGACAGGGATCTGATGATGAAAAAAACATTACTGACCGTTGCTATTGCTTCTTTATTATCGCTTCAAGCATGCAGCGAGCAAACAAGTCCAAACAACTCAAGCACCGCAAGTCTACAAAGCGCGCAAAAAAGTAGCCAGACAGCGGCACAAGCATATAATGCTTTAGCGGATGATTACTTTAAAGCATTGTTAGCATTAGAACCTATCTATGCAACCTATGTAGGGGTTAATGATTACAACGCTGAGTTTGGTGGTTCATTAACTGAGGCTTACCTAAAACAACGACATGAACTAAATAGTCAGTTTCTAAAACGAGCAAAATCAATTAATGCAAATGAACTTCCTGCAGATTTACAATTAAGCTTTGATATGTTCATGTATGACCGTCATATGGATCTTGTTGCCGAGTCGTATCCTGAGCATTTTATGCCAATGAATCAGTTTTACAGTACGGTTATCAGCATGATCCAATTGGGCAGTGGTGAAAGTGCCCAGCCTTTTAACACCGTTGAAGATTATAACAACTGGTTAGGTCGTCTTGCAGGTTTTATCAATTGGATAGGCCTGGCTCAAGCAAGAATGGATGAGGGGATCGCCAGTAAAGTTGTGTTACCTAAAGTCTTGGTTGAACGTATTATCCCGCAGTTAGATGCTCAATTGGTTAAAGAGGCTAAGCAAAGCTTATTTTATGCACCAATTAATATCATGCCTGAAGACTTTAGTGAGCAAGATAAGACTCAATTAACAGCAGAGTACAGTAAGCTTATTCAATCTCAGTTAATTCCAGCTTTAACAGATTTAAGAAATTATTTTAAAGATAGTTATCTTTCCCACGCAAGAGCTTCTGATGGTTGGTGGGGATTACCTAATGGTAAAGAGTGGTATCAAACGCTAGCAAATAGTCATACCACCACTAAAATGCCGGTTGATGAAATTCATCAAATTGGTCTTTCAGAAGTAAAACGCATTTTAACTGAAATGGATACAGTACGTGAACAAGTTGGCTTTGAAGGTGATTTAAGCGCTTTCTTCGCATCACTTTCAAGTGATCCAGAATATTTCTTTAGTGAGCGCCAAGGCTTAATTGATGGCTATATGGCACTAAAAGATGACATCAATAAAGAGTTACCTAAATACTTTAACGTGATGCCAAAAGCTGATTATGTTGTTAAACCTGTTGAAAGCTTTAGAGAAAAATCAGCAGCAGGGGCTTCTTATCAATCTCCTGCGGTAGATGGCTCACGTCCTGGTGTGTTTTATATTAATACCTTTAATTTAAAAGCACAGCCTAAGTGGGGCATGACAACGCTTTCTTTACATGAAGCCGCGCCTGGGCATCACTTTCAAATTGCCATTAAACAAGAGTTAACCGGTATTCCTGAGTTCCAACGTTTCCAAGGTTATACTGCATTTGAAGAAGGCTGGGCATTATATGCTGAGTACTTAGGCATCGAAATGGGCTTATTCAGCGATCCTTATCAGTACTTTGGTAAGCTATCTGATGAAATGCTCCGTGCAATGCGGTTGGTGGTTGATACTGGCTTACATGCTAAAGGCTGGAGCCGTGAGCAAGCTATTCAGTATATGAAGGACAACTCGCCAATGGCAGAGTCTGACATTATTGCGGAAGTAGAACGTTATATGGCTATCCCTGGTCAGGCGTTATCTTACAAAATTGGTCAGCTGACTATTTTAAGATTACGTGCTGATGCTGAAGCCCAGCTTAGTGATAAATTTGATCTTAAGGGCTTTCATGATCAAATTTTAACAACCGGTTCGTTACCTATGGCAGTCATGGAGAAAAAAATTGCCCGCTGGATTGAATCCGAATTGGCAAAATAACCAATAACTGATAGTTTAGTAAATGTAATCTGAGTAACAAGGGAGCAATTTATGCTCCCTTTTATTTTTTATAAAAAAATGACTAATTAATGGCATCAACTGCCAAAGGAGCTATAAATGGTACAGGCAACAGCTAGGCATCTTCTTGTGAGTTCTGAAGAACAATGTGAAACGCTTAAGCAGCAAATCATAGCAGGTGCAGACTTCGCTGAAATTGCTAAAGCCCATTCATCATGTCCATCAGGTGCACAAGGTGGAGAACTTGGCTCTTTCGGTCCAGGTATGATGGTTCGTGAGTTTGATGAAGTCGTATTTAGCGCGCCTTTAAATGAAGTACAAGGCCCAGTTAAAACTCAATTTGGTTACCATTTATTAGAAGTAACCAGCAGAGGCTAAACGCCTTATGTTGATTAAGGCAGCTTAGGCTGCCTTTTTTATTGGAGGTCACCACTTAATGATTGCGTTATATACTGACAGATTAAAAATTAGAACCTTAATCAAGGAGGATTGGGACAGTTTTAACCGCCTGCATCAAAATCCTGATGTCATCCAATATATCTGTGAGCCAATGACTGAGTTAGCCATTAAACAGAAATTTAATTCAAGACTTGCACCGTGGGAGTTTGATTTAGGAGAGTGGTTAACGTTAGTGATTGAAGATATTCACACCGGTGCTTTTATTGGTTTTACAGGTTTTCATTGTGATGATGCCTTGCTAAGGCGCGCTGAGGTAGGTTATATCATAGCACCTGAGATGTCCGGTCAAGGTTACGCTACTGAAAGCTTAAACGCAGTTATTGATTGGGGGAACCATCAATTTGGGGTCCACAAGTATATTGGTATCTGTTCAACTAACAATCTCGCTTCAGCCAAGGTAATGACGGCTTGTGGTTTTATTAATGAAGGCTGCTTAAGACAAAATTATAAAATAGGCCCCGATTGGCATGATGAATTTACTTTTGGCCTACTTACTCAAGACACTCGTTAACATTTAAGTAAACAAACACCTCATATAAGCAGCCAATTTAGCCGTTATCAAAATATAATACTCAAAGCACTATTTTCTTTTGGGCTTTTATCACATAATTGACAATACAATTGAAAACCATTCTCGTTTGCACTCGTAAAACATGATCTAGGTAAAGGTTTTGCTTAGTTAGCTCATATAAAATTAGTGTAATTCATATTTATAATCCCAAGGTAACTGCTTTATGAAGCTTAGTGAACTCAATCCCGGCGATAGCGCTAAGATTGCAGAGGTTGGCCAACTCTCTTTACCTCAAACAGTAAAGCGTAAATTACTCTCTATGGGCATCACTCCTCATACGTCATTTAAAATGTTACGCAGAGCGCCGATGGGTTCAGGAGTTGAATTAGATTTACGTGGTAGCCGTTTATGTATGCGCCGTGATTTAGCGGATGTTATTGAGGTAGTAAAAACAAATGACTAAAGAATTTCATTGCGTCACCGTAGGTAATCCTAATGCAGGCAAGTCAACGCTGTTTAATGCATTAACGGGCTCTAATCAGCAGGTGGGTAATTGGTCTGGCGTAACGGTAGAAAAGAAAACCGGTTATTTCACTCTTGATAACACCAATATCCATTTGACGGATTTACCAGGTATTTATGATTTATTACCGGCAGGAAATAGCTGTGACTGTTCTTTAGATGAACAAATCGCCCAGCAATATCTCGCCGAACAAAGAATTGATGGCATCATCAATCTTGTGGACGCAACCAATATCGAGCGACATCTTTACCTCACAGTTCAATTAAGAGAGCTGGGTATTCCAATGGTTGTGGTGTTGAATAAAATCGATGCGGCTAAAAAATTAGGTATCGAAGTCAACCTTAAGAAAATGTCTGCAGAGCTTGGTTGCCCTGTTATTGCCGTTTGTTCACGAGAACTAAACGATGTTAAACAGGTTCAAGATCAAGTCTTAAAGTTACTCAAAGGCGAAATCTCAGAGTCTGCTTTAATGCTTAATTATGATGAGCGTATTGAAGCGGGCGTGCAAACTCTGCAACAACATGCTAGCGATCTAAGTCGCGGCCGAGCACTTGCTATGCTTGGTAACGGTAATGGCTGTGGAAAATGTAATAATACTAGCTTAAAAGATGTTGTTAATGATTGTACTAAAATTGCGGAACAATCAGGAACAGACGTTGAAGTGTTAGTGGCAACCACCCGTTTTGATTTTGTTGAGACGGTATTTAGCCAATCTGTTGAAGTGGGTGATTTTGAAAGCACTAGTGACAAGCTTGATAAATTGATTTTACATCCAGCACTCGGTGTTCCGGTGTTTTTGTTAGTGATGTATTTAATGTTCATGTTCAGTATCAATGTTGGTAGCTCGTTTATCGACTTTTTTGATATTACAGCTGGGGCTATTTTTGTCGATCATTTAGGTGCATTGTTAACCACAATTGGTGCTCCAGTATGGTTAGTGACAATTATTGCTGGCGGTATAGGTCAGGGCATTCAAACCGTGGCCACCTTTATACCGGTTATTGCAGCACTATTTCTTGCTTTATCTGTACTTGAAGCATCGGGTTACATGTCTCGTGCTGCATTTGTCGTTGATGGATTAATGAGACGCATTGGTTTACCGGGCAAAGCGTTTGTACCAATGATTGTCGGTTTTGGTTGTTCTGTACCTGCCATTATGGCAACAAGGACACTGGGTAGTGAGCGTGAAAGAATCGTTACCGGCATGATGGCGCCCTTTATGTCATGTGGTGCTCGTCTTCCTGTTTATGCTCTATTTGCTGCGGCGTTCTTTCCTGATTCAGGTCAAAATTTAGTATTTTTACTGTATATCATTGGTATTTTTGCTGCTATTGGTACCGGTTTATTACTTCGCAGCACAGTATTGCCAGGTTCAAGCAGCGCGGTAGTGATGGAACTGCCTAGTTATGAAATGCCAAAAGCGAAAGCAGTTTTCTCTCGCACAGTTAAACGTACTAAAAGTTTTATTTTAGGTGCCGGTAAAACCATTGTTATCGTGGTGACGCTACTGAATTTTGTCAATGCAATTGGTACCGATGGTAGTTTCGGCCATGAAGACAGTAACGAGTCAGTACTAAGTGTATTAAGCCAAAAAGTAACACCATTTTTCTCACCAATGGGTGTAGAGCAAGATAACTGGCCTGCAACAGTAGGTATTATCACTGGTATTTTTGCAAAAGAGGCGGTTGTTGGCACATTAAACAGCTTATATGCCACGCCAGCAGGCGAAGATGAAGAGTTAGCGAGTCTGTCTGAAAGTTTTTCTGAGGCATTAAGTACTATCCCTGAAAACTTATTGGGTATTGCCCCTGCAGATCCTTTATCAATTGATGTTGGAAATGTCGAAAATTTAGAAGAAGCCGCTGCAGAGCTTGAAGTTGATAGTTCAACATTCAGTGCACTGCAAGCTGGTTTCACAACCAAAATTGCAGCATTCTCATATTTGCTCTTCATCTTGCTATACACGCCTTGTGTTGCGGCAATGGGCGCATTAGTGAATGAGTTTGGTGCTAAGTGGGCTCGATTTGCTGCGCTATGGACCTTTGCATTAGCTTATGGCAGTGCAACGGTAGTATATCAAGGTGCCAACATTGCTAAGCATCCAGTGCAATCTATCGGGTGGATTTCATTCTTTTCTATTGCGCTAGTGGGCTTTTATTTCTGGCTTAAAAAGCAAGGTAAAAAGAGTCAACAGATTATCCCAGGAATTAAAATCATCACTGAATAAGAGATTTTGTGTTCAAATTAAAACCAGCATTTTACGAAATGCTGGTTTTTTGTTTTTTGAGGGTTATTTTTAGCAAACAGGCATTGTAACTCGCGTAAATCTGTAGGATCATCAAAGGTCATAAATTTCACCATCGTGCACCAAGAGGAACTCCATGAGCCAAGTGGACAACGAAGTACGTCCAAGTAACTTCATTCGTAATATTATTGATGAAGACTTAAAAAGTGGTAAACACACCAGTGTGCAAACCCGTTTTCCGCCAGAGCCAAATGGTTTTTTACACATTGGCCATGCAAAGTCTATTTGTTTAAATTTTGGCATAGCACAAGATTATCAAGGTCAATGTAACTTACGTTTTGATGATACTAACCCTGAAAAGGAAGACATCGATTATGTTCATTCTATTCAGGATGATGTACGTTGGTTAGGCTTTAAATGGTCAGGTGAAGTTCGTTATTCTTCGAATTACTTCGATCAATTACATCAATATGCGGTTGAGCTAATCTCAAAAGGTTTAGCTTATGTGTGCTTCTTAAATGCTGAAGAAACACGCGAGTACCGTGGCACATTAAAAGCACCTGGTAAAAATAGCCCTTACCGTGATACCTCAGTTGAAGAAAACTTGAACCTATTTGAAAAAATGCGTGCAGGTGAATTCAAAGAGGGTGAGTGTGCACTGCGGGCTAAAATCGATATGGCTTCACCATTCATGTGTATGCGTGATCCGGTTATTTACCGTATTCGTTTTGCTCACCATCATCAAACAGGCGATAAGTGGTGCATTTACCCAATGTACGACTTTACTCACTGTATTTCAGATGCGATTGAAAACATCACTCATTCGTTATGTACTTTAGAGTTCCAAGACAACCGTCGTTTGTATGATTGGGTGTTAGATCATTTAGATGATTTTAATCAACCAAACCGTACACGTCAGTATGAATTTTCAAGACTTAACCTTGAATACACCATGATGTCGAAACGTAAATTGAACGATTTAGTAACGCGTGAAATCGTGTCTGGTTGGGATGATCCTCGTATGCCAACTATCGCAGGTTTACGCCGTCGCGGTTATACTCCGGCGTCTATTCGTGAATTCTGCCAACGTATCGGTGTTACAAAGCAAGAAAACCTTATTGAAGGTGGCGTGCTTGATGCGTGTATTCGTGAAGAGCTCAACGAAAATGCACCTCGTGCCATGGCTGTGTTAAGACCGATTAAAGTGGTAATTGAAAACTACCCGTCGGATACACCTGAAATAATTAATGCCCCAATGCATCCGAATAAACCTGAAATGGGTACCCGCGAAATTGCATTTGGTAAAGAGTTATTCATCGATGCCGAAGACTTTAAAGAGTCTGCTAATAAGCATTTTAAGCGTTTAGTACTTGGTAAAGAAGTTCGTTTACGTAATGCTTATGTGATTAAAGCTGAACGTTTTGATCAAGATGAAGACGGTAATGTCACCACGGTTTATTGTACTTACGACAATGAAACATTGGGTAAGAACCCAAGTGATGGCCGCAAAGTTAAAGGTGTTATTCATTGGGTTGAAGCGACAACGGCCAAACCGGCTGAATTTCGTTTATACCACCGTTTATTTACTGAAGCGTCTCCAGCAGCTTTTGAAACCTTAGACGAAGTGTTAAGCGATGACTCTTTAACTGTGCTTAAGGGTGTCGCTGAAGCAAGCTTAGCCAATGCAGTGGCAGAAAAAGCGTACCAGTTTGAACGTGAAGGTTACTTCTGCGCTGATAACAAGGATTCATCAAAAGAGGCTTTAGTGTTTAACTTAACTGTGGCACTACGTGATTCTTTTGCTTAAAGTTTACCTGTAGCTTTTACTGGGGGTAGTTTATCCCTAAGTCAGTTAATAAAAATGCCAGAACAATATTGTTCTGGCATTTTTTTGGTTAATCATCAGTAGAACTGGCTTGGTTATTTGCGGAAATTAAGTGTATTGGCGCACCATCACTTAAATAGGCGGCGTCCACTTGATCAAGTTTGTTGTAACGGATCATCTGCTGGATACTATCAATATAGGCTTGGCCACGTTCGGAATATTTATCTAAAGTGGTGACTAATTTAAGGCCTGTTATCGGTTCTTTCTCATAACGTAATTGCTGTCTCATTTGTCTCAGTTTAAGGTAGGCTGCATGGGTATTGATATTTAGCATATAGCCCTCAACGGATGCTTGCGGAGTATTAAATCGTGCTAAACCGTAATTGCCTAACTCTGTTCTTTGCTTTTTAGGAGCCATGCCGTTGCCACTGAAATCCCACTGGCCAAAAAAGGCGTTACCTTCAACGGTAAATCGCGATGTCGCCCAGCCGCTTTCTTCAGCCGCTTGGGCTAGCACTAATGACGGCGGCATGATGTCTACGCGCTTAAGCAGTTGTTTTCGCAAATCTTGAGTTAATGGTGTTTGCTTATCGGGGATGACCTTGTATTTTGTTGCGATATCAATAAGCTTGTTATCGGTTAGCTCAGCCTGTTTCACCCATTTTCGCTCTAAAATAATATTTTCATTACTGAGTAATATTAATGGCGCCATTAATCTGAAAAAAACCATTTTCTTAACCTGTACAGGGATCTCATTTGAGGTTTTTTGCCAATTCTCACTCACGCTATCAAAGGTTAATCGAGGTACTTCCCTTACACCGGCATCCCAGCTTTGTTTGTTGTAATTTAACGAGTCGAATAATTCAATTAATTGATCGAGCGAGTTTAAAATAATCTCTGTTGAGGCCTTGGTTTGCGGTTTTTTAGTTGTGAGTTTGTTGTTTGCGGCATCTATATATTGATGATTAACATCTGGCTCAATTGTTGCCGTTGGAGATTTAGTCGCGTTTGTACCAGTAGTATCAGTCTCATTTTCTGTAGTGGATGACTTAACCCAGTAGTTGATGGCAAATAAACCCGCTAGAAGCAGCAATACAAAAAGGATTTTTTGATAGGTATTTTTGGTCATATATCACCTTAGTTCAAACTCACTTTATGGGCCGAGCCATAACAAAAAAGGCGCGAAAGCGCCTTTTAAATATAGTACAAAAACATTTACTGCATCATAGGTCCTAAGCCTAAGCTCCATAATATAACGCTAGTGCCCATTAATCCGACCAATAGTACTAAACCTGCAGTAACGACTGAACTTGCGTAAATAAAGCCTTTTTCTTCAGGGATATTCATAATGATGGGGACACCAGCATAAAGTAGATATACTGAGTAGGCTAAGCCAGCAAGGCCCACTAACATCATAAACCATAACACAGGGTATAGCGCTGATATGCCGACCATAAATAATGGTGTAGCGGTATAGGCGGCTAACTCAAGTGCTTGAGTGAAGGTTGGTGCGGCATCAAAGGTTTTTGCCATCCAATAAGATAAATATGCCAGTGCAAATACGCCAGCAATGAGGCCAAAGTACATACCCACTGACATGAACATGGCGCTTTGTGGAGTGAGAAATAGTAGCTCGCCGTTAGCAGGATGCCAGCCTATATAAGCGGTTGCTACAAAACTGCACACAGCAGGAATTAAGGCGATAAGTAAGATATGACTAAGGCTGCTTTTAACTGCCTCGTGATTACGTTCAATTGTTTGCCACTCTTGTTTCGGATGAGTGTATAGCCCCATTAGGTGATTCAATATCATTGTTATTATCCTTGTTTAGCATTTCATACATAGCTCGCCAAACTTCAGACGAACTGATCATAGCCCCATATATCAATCGCCTTAATCAGTCCTACACATACTTAATGCACTCGTTACTAGTGAGCCGTTTAAGTAATAACTTCATCCCTATCGAAGCTTATCCATTAAAGGTGATTGAAATACAACTTAAGCAACTATTGTTACGCAGATGTATAGACTATTTATTGAACATTAGCGGCCATTCGTCAAGTGCTATTGTTGTTTTATCAGTATAAAAAGCTAATAAGCTCATCAGAAGTTAGCTCATGCAGTATTTTTCTCTTTAGATTGTCGATTTATATGTAAATATTCGACGTTAATGTAACTTAGTTGATGATTGTTAAATATCTATTTGCTGCTTAATGCAATCTTAGAATATGCAGATGGGTTGTCGTATCTGTTTCATTTTTTTAATACAATGGCGCCACATAAAATATTTAGTGGTACTTCAATGATGTATGAGCAGGGTTTACTTGAGCCGATTTACTCTTTTTTGAATTGTGAAACACCTGATAAGTGGATTGAAATGGCCAGCAAGCCTGAAAACTTATCCATCATTCTTCGTGATCATATGATTTGTGAGTTAAAAGCCGCCCAAAGCGCGATGTTTTTAATTAGGAAATACGCGGTGGATAAACCCAGTGCTGAGCAGTTATCCCAATGGATAAAGCCATACGAAGAGTTTGCCTATAAAAAGGTCGGCGATTTAGCCTCTCTTAAAGGAAAAAGTAACGTCAGCAAACAAATCACAGTGCGTGAAGGCTGTGTTTATGGTCAAGAGTTAGTTGATAAAATGGTATTGCTGATCAAAGAAGAATTACATCATTTCTATCAAGTAATGGAGTTGATGGAAAAAAAACAGGTACAGTATGAGCTAATAGAGGCCGGACGTTATGCCAAAGGCTTACTGAAACATGTTAAAACCTTCGAGCCAGATGCATTAGTCGATAAGTTAATTATTGGTGCACTAATTGAGGCCAGATCTTGTGAACGTTTTGCCAAACTTGCCCCGCATCTGGATGAAGAATTAAGTAAATTCTACGTATCGCTACTTCGCTCTGAAGCTCGTCACTACCAAGATTACCTGACGTTGGCCGAGTTAGTATCGGATAAAGATATTAGTGACAGAGTAAGGTTTTTGACCGAGGTTGAAGCTGAGCTTATTTTAACCCCAGATACCGATTTTAAATTCCACAGTGGTTTACCCAATTAACACTATATCCTTGCGGTATTTGAAGTCCTCAAGTTAGCAAGGGCAGTTGTTTAAGATTGGCAGTGTATTGGTCGACAATCAGTATGCTGCCTTGCTCGTACCAGTCACCAACCACAATGCGCTGCTTGTTATCGGCTAATTGATGTATTGCCGGACGGTGGGTATGGCCATGGATCATTCTTTGGCAGTTGGTTTTTAGTAGTAGGCTGTCAACGGCTGATTGCTCAACATCCATAATGGTATAGCTTTTTTGTTGATTGCTTTTTTGACTTTTTTTGCGAATATCAGCAGCGATGTTCTGTCGCGTTGATTTAGGCAAGTTACGGTAAATCCATTTCACGAATGATGAATTTCTGAAGCTTCTAAATCTTTGATAAGCCTTATCGAGCGTGCAAAGGCTATCACCATGCAAGACTACTGTTTTTATGCCATACAAATCTAACTCGACAACTTCTGGAAGTATGATCATTCCAGCTTTACGAGCAAATGATTTGCCAATCATAAAATCTCGATTACCGTGGATAAAATAAATAGGGATGCTTGTGGCGACACGTTTTAGATGGGTGGCTATTTCGTCAGTAAAGGGCTCGGCAATATCATCACTGGTCCAGACTTCAAACAAGTCACCGATGATATAAATCGCTTCAACATCAGCAAGATCTGAGTTGAGGTAGCGAATAAAAGCTTGGCTAATATCTGGGCGGTCTGCACTTAAGTGCAAATCGCCCATAAAAACAGTCTGCATTAATGATTATTCAGCAATGCTTGCACTGTTAATGATAACAGCTTCTAGTGGTACGTCTTGATGCATGCCACGGTTACCTGTGCTAACAGTTTTGATTTTCTCTACAATATCAAAACCTTCAACAACTTCAGCGAATACACAATAGCCCCAGCCTTGAGATGTTTCGGCTTTAAAGTCTAAGAAAGTGTTGTCATTCACATTGATAAAAAACTGTGATGTTGCTGAATGCGGATCAGATGTACGCGCCATCGCTAAGGTACCGACTTTGTTTGATAAGCCGTTGTTCGCTTCATTTATAACTGCAGCATGAGGGGTTTTCTGAACCATATCTTCAGTAAAGCCACCACCTTGTACCATGAAACCATCAATCACACGGTGAAAAATAGTACCGTCGTAGAAACCTTCTTTTACGTACTTAATGAAGCTTTCAACAGTTAAAGGTGCTTTTTCAGCATTTAAAGCGATTTTGATGTCGCCCATATTTGTGTGCAAAGTGATCATATTTAATTACCTAGATAAAAATTGTTGCGCGATTCTAACTTATCTTACGTGAGGCTTAAAGTGCAGTGTTCAAAACAGTGTTGCTCATGGTAGACTTTGTGGCAATTAAATTGAGTTTTATTAAGAGTAAAAGAGAACCATCGATGTTGAAAATTTACAATAGTATGAGTCGTGAAAAGCAAGAGTTTAAACCGATTAATCCTGGCAAGATTGACATGTATGTATGTGGGATCACCATATATGATTTATGTCACATTGGTCATGGTCGTACTTTTGTATCTTTCGATATGATAGTTCGCTACTTACGTTATAGTGGCTATGCGGTGAACTACTTACGTAACATCACCGATGTCGACGATAAAATCATTAAACGCGCCGCTGAAAATAACGAAAGTTGTGACTCACTCACTGAGCGTTTGATTGGTGAGATGCACAAGGATTTTGATTCATTAAATATGCTACGCCCAGATTTCGAACCAAGAGCGACCCTGCATATTGATGAGATCATCGACATGGTGCAGACACTCATCGCTAAAGAGCATGCTTATGTTGCTGACAATGGCGATGTGCTCTTTAGTGTGGCTTCATTTGCGGAATATGGCCGCTTATCAGGACAAAACCTTGAACAGCTTCAAGCTGGCGCGCGCGTTGAAGTGGAAGCTGCTAAACGTAATCCTATGGATTTTGTTTTGTGGAAAATGTCAAAACCTGGCGAACCAACGTGGGAGTCTCCATGGGGGCCTGGTCGTCCTGGCTGGCACATTGAATGTTCTGCAATGAATGGCAAACACTTAGGTGAAAACTTTGATATTCATGGCGGCGGTAGCGATTTACAGTTCCCACATCATGAAAACGAAATTGCGCAGTCTTGCTGTGCTCATGGCTCAAAGTATGTCAACTACTGGATGCATACTGGCATGGTGATGGTTGATAAAGAAAAAATGTCTAAATCACTGGGCAACTTCTTCACAATCAGAGATGTGTTAGAACATTACGATCCAGAAACAGTACGTTACTTCTTATTATCGGGTCACTATCGTAGCCAGCTAAATTATTCTGAAGATAATTTAAAGCAAGCTAAGTCGGCTTTAGAACGTATTTATACTTCGCTAAAAGGCTTAGATTTATCAGTTTCTCCAGCAGCTGCACCTGAGTATGTCGGTAAATTTAAACTGGCGATGGATGATGATTTTAATACACCAGAAGCCTACTCGGTTATCTTTGATATGGTACGTGAGATTAACCGTCTTAAATCAGTTGATATGGCGCAAGCCAGCGCCTTAGGTGTTAGCCTTAAGCAATTAACAGACGTGCTAGGCATTATCAGCAACGATGTTGATGTTTATTTCCAAGGCGAGGGCAGTGATGATGAAGTCGCTGAAATTGAGGCCTTGATCGTTGAACGTAATCGCGCCCGCGCTGAAAAAGATTGGCCTGCTGCAGATATCGCTAGAGATAGACTAAATGCCCTTGGGGTTATTCTGGAAGATGGCGAAAATGGTGTAACAACTTGGCGTAAAAAGTAACGTCTAAGTTTAATCCGCCATAAAAAAGCCTGCATTAGCAGGCTTTTTTAGTTAATACAATTATTAACTCTGATTAAACAAAGGTTTAGTCGTGGTAAGTCTCAGCAGCATATAAGGTATTTTCTAGTAAGCTGGCAATTGTCATCGGACCTACACCACCGGGTACTGGGGTAATGAATGCCGCTTTCTCAGCAGCAAGGTCAAATTCTACATCACCCACTAAGCGGCCATTGTCTAAGCGGTTAATGCCCACATCGATAACAATCGCACCAGGTTTAATCCAATCACCAGCAATAAAACCAGGTTTACCTACTGCAACAATCAACAAGTCAGCTTGGCGTACCTTTTGTTCAAGGTTTTTAGTAAAGCGATGACAGGTGGTCGTAGTACAGCCTGCAAGTAGTAGCTCCAATGTCATTGGTCTACCGACAATATTAGACGCGCCGACAATCGTTGCATCAAGACCATATGTATCTACACCCGTTGAATTGATCAAGGTCATAATGCCTTTTGGCGTACATGAACGCAGCACTGGGATGCGCTGAGCAAGTCGGCCGACATTATAAGGGTGGAAACCATCAACATCTTTATCAGGGCGAATTTGCTCAATGACTTTAGATTCTTCAATGTGTGCAGGTAATGGCAGTTGCACTAAAATGCCATCAATTTTAGGGTCATCATTGCATTGATCAATTAAGGCTAACAATTCTGCTTCAGTGGCCGTGGTTTCTAAATCATATGAATAAGATTGAAAGCCGACTTCTTCACACGCGCGGCGCTTGCTTCCTACATAGACTTGTGACGCAGCATCTGCACCAACTAAGATGACCGCTAAGCCAGGAATTCTTTTACCTGCTTCTTTACGGGCAAGTACTTTTTCTTTTAAAGTGATTCGAATAGATTGAGCGATCGCTTTGCCATCAATATTTTGGGCAGTCATGGGGGTATAGTTTCCTTTATGGCGCGATAATAAGACGAAATTAACGAAGCGTATTCTATCAGTCAGCTAAAGTCATGTCATGAATATTGCCTTAGTGATTTTTTAAAAACAGAATTTTTTGTTTGTTAAAACAGCAGCTGAACAAGTTTGTCAAAAAAATCGTTGACGATAGGAAAGTGACTCGTTAATATGCGCTCCGTTCTCACAGCGAAGGTGTTTAAAGAAAATAAACATTGTAGCATTGAACATCTCGGTGATTAGCGCAGCCCGGTAGCGCATCTCGTTTGGGACGAGAGGGTCAGAGGTTCGAATCCTCTATCACCGACCAAATTTATTTATTTGTAAAGCTTCGGTTTTATGAATAAGCTGTAAAAAGATAAGTTGTTAACCAAAGCAACTTATCACGCTAGTAGGATATACAGATTTATCTGTAAACCATGCGCCCGTAGCTCAGTTGGATAGAGCACCCGCCTTCTAAGCGGGTGGTCGCAGGTTCGAATCCTGCCGGGCGTACCAAATTATGGTGATTGTAGCTCAGTTGGTAGAGCCCCGGATTGTGATTCCGGTTGTCGTGGGTTCGAGCCCCATCAGTCACCCCAAATTTTGCATTGATAATGCACAGTTGTAGAAAAAGCGACCTAAGGTCGCTTTTTTTATGTCTAAAATCCCCATTTAACCGCGTTTTCAGACTCGACTCGGCAGTAAACGGTCGCTATAATGTCGCGTCTTGATAAATATCTAATACGGATTACTACGGGTAACAGCGCTTAAACGCTGCTGTATCACTACTTTTATTAGTAAACATTAATCATCAAGAAATGAATATTTAATAGTTGAGTTTTCGACTATTACAAAGGACGTCAGACATATTTCGAGGTAAAACAATGCAAGTTTCTGTTGAAACAACTCAAGGCCTAGAACGTCGCCTAACAATTTCTGTACCTGCTGAGCAAATTGAGAAATTAGTTAAAGACAATTTATTACGTGAAGCGAAGCGTGCAAAGATCTCTGGTTTCCGTCCAGGTAAAGTACCAGTATCAGTAATCAACCAACGTTACGGTAAAGCTATCCGTCAAGATGTGACCGGTGAAGTTATGCAACGCAACTTCATTGAAGCTATCATGGCTGAAAAACTAAACCCAGCTGGCGCACCAGTATTTGCTCCTAGTAAAGCAGAAGGCGAGAACTTCGAGTTCGTTGCTACTTTTGAAATCTACCCAGAAGTTGAATTAACTGGTTTAGATGCAATCGCTGTTGAACAACCACAAGCTGAAGTTAATGACGCTGACGTTGACACCATGATTGAAACGCTTCGCAAGCAACACGCTACTTTCGCTGTAGTTGAAACTGCTGCTGAAGAAGGCAACAAAGTTAAAATGAACTTTGTTGGTTCAGTTGAAGGTGAAGAATTTGAAGGTGGCAAAGCTGACGATTTCGAACTTGAGCTTGGTAGCAACCGTATGATCCCAGGTTTTGAAACTGGCATCATTGGTCATAAAGCCGGTGAAGAATTTGAAGTTGAAGTCACTTTCCCTGAAGATTACCACGCTGAAAACTTAAAAGGTAAAGCGGCTAATTTCGTTATTACTCTTACCGAAGTTCAAGCTGCAGAATTACCAGAAGTAAATGACGAGTTCGCTTCATTATTCGGTATTGCTGAAGGTGGCCTAGAAGCCCTTAAAGCTGAAATCCGTAAAAACATGACTCGTGAACTTGATCAAGCGCTTAAAGCGAATGTTAAAGAGCAAGTTATCGAAGGCTTATTAGCTGCTAACGACATCACTATCCCTAAAGCACTTGTAGACGGTGAAGTGAATGTTCTTCGTCAACAAGCTATGCAACGTTTTGGTGGTCAAGCTGAAAACATGCCTGAGCTTCCAGCTGATCTATTCACTGAGCAAGCTGAGCGTCGCGTTAAAGTTGGTCTATTATTAGGCGAAGTAATCAAAACGAATGAACTTCAAGCTGAAGATGAGCGCGTTCAAGGTTTAATCGCTTCAATGGCTTCTGCTTACGAAGATCCAACAGAAGTTGTTGAATACTACAATGGCAACAAAGAGCTTATGCAGAACATGCGTAACGTAGCTCTTGAAGAGCAAGCTGTTGAAGTGCTATTAAAATCAGCAAAAGTAACTCTAAAAGAAGTTGCTTTTGAAGAATTTATGAACAAGGCAACAGGTAAAGCGTAACCTTCGCTTGACTTGATTGGCGGTTCGCCATTTATAATGGCTCGTATGAGGTTCTCATACGAGCCATTTTTATTTTAGGGAAAGTATAAAATGCATAAAGCGCCAGAATCTGTACTCAATGCTCTCGTACCTATGGTTGTTGAACAAACAGCAAAAGGTGAGCGTTCATATGATATTTACTCTCGTTTATTAAAAGAGCGTGTAATTTTCTTGGTTGGCCAGGTTGAAGAACACATGGCTAATTTGATCGTGGCGCAATTATTGTTCCTAGAATCAGAAAGCCCAGACAAAGATATTTCAATTTACATTAACTCGCCAGGAGGCTCAGTAACAGCCGGCATGGCGATTTATGACACCATGCAGTTTATCAAGCCAAATGTCAGTACAGTATGTATTGGTCAAGCAGCAAGCATGGGCGCTTTTTTACTTGCTGGTGGCGCAAAAGGCAAACGTCATTGTTTACCTAATTCTCGCGTGATGATCCACCAACCATTAGGCGGTTTCCAAGGTCAGGCTTCAGATATTGCAATTCATGCTCAAGAAATTCTTGGCATTAAGAACAAATTGAACCAAATGTTGGCGGAACATACCGGTCAACCAATGGAAATCATTGAACGTGATACTGACCGTGATAACTTCATGAGTGCTCAAGAAGCAGCCGATTATGGTTTAGTTGATTCAGTTTTTGAAAAGCGTAGCTGATCTTTACGCCTGAGTGCGCTATTCTTTGAAGAATAGAGTATTAAAATATAAGACTGTGTTTGTGCATTTAAACAGTACAGATGGTTTTCTACAGACAGTGTCTAGGCTGTAACAGAGGTAGAGTTAATGGGCGATAACAAAAATTCCGGTGACAGCGGTAAGCTGCTGTACTGCTCTTTTTGCGGGAAAAGCCAACATGAAGTTAGAAAGCTAATTGCTGGACCTTCAGTATATGTTTGTGACGAATGTGTCGAGTTATGTAATGACATAATTCGTGAAGAGATAAAAGAAATTTCGCCTAAACGCGATCAAGACCAATTACCAACGCCACACGAATTACGTAATCACCTCGATGATTACGTCATTGGTCAGAATCAGGCAAAAAAGGTGCTATCGGTAGCGGTTTATAATCACTATAAGCGCTTACGTAATGGTACGCCGATTGAAGGTGTTGAGCTTGGTAAAAGTAATATCTTACTTATTGGGCCTACAGGTAGTGGTAAAACATTACTGGCTGAAACCTTAGCGCGTTCACTTGATGTGCCGTTTACTATGGCTGATGCAACCACATTAACTGAAGCAGGTTATGTGGGTGAAGACGTTGAAAACATTATTCAGAAACTTCTGCAAAAATGTGATTACGACGTTGAAAAAGCGGAACGTGGTATTGTTTACATCGATGAAATCGACAAGATTAGTCGTAAATCTGACAATCCTTCTATAACTCGTGATGTATCGGGTGAAGGTGTTCAGCAGGCGTTACTAAAACTAATTGAAGGTACTGTTGCTTCTGTGCCACCTCAAGGTGGTCGTAAGCATCCACAACAAGAGTTTTTGCAAGTTGATACTTCAAAGATCTTATTTATTTGTGGTGGTGCGTTTGCTGGGCTTGAAAAAGTTATTGAGCAACGTGGCTTAACAGGTACTGGTATCGGTTTTGGCGCTGAAGTTAAAGGTGATGCAGATAAAGCGACTATCTCGCAAACATTAGGTAAGGTTGAACCAGAAGATTTAATTAAATTTGGTTTGATCCCTGAGTTTATCGGTCGTTTACCTGTTGTTGCGACGCTAACTGAATTAGATGAATCTGCATTGGTTCAAATCTTATCTCAACCTAAAAATGCACTTACTAAGCAATATGGTGCCTTATTTGAGATGGAAGATGTTGAGTTAGAGTTCCGCGAAGATGCGCTTAAAGCCATTGCTCATAAAGCAATGACCCGTAAAACCGGTGCTCGTGGACTTCGTTCAATTATCGAAGATATTTTACTCGATACCATGTATGACATCCCTTCAGTGGAAGGCGTGATTAAGGCCGTTGTTGATGAGTCTGTAGTAAAAGGCGAATCCGCACCAATCCTAATTTACGAAAATGCCGAAAGCCAAGTTGCTGGTGGTGAACAATAAATAGACGATTTAGTCTTTTATTAAAAATAAGGAGTCCATTGGGCTCCTTTTTTCGTATTAACCATTGAAAGTTTGAGAAACATCCCAATATACTGACTTATAAAATCCATTCATCAAACGGAATCGAACTATGACCCAAGAGCGTGAAGCGCATATCGAACTCCCCGTGCTGCCACTGCGAGATGTAGTGGTTTATCCCCATATGGTAATTCCGTTGTTCGTCGGACGAGAGAAATCTATTCGTTGTCTCGAATCGGCAATGGAACAAGACAAGCAAATTTTATTGGTCGCACAGCGAGAAGCTGATTTAGACGAGCCAACAAAAGAAGATATTTTCGACGTCGGTACCGTAGCCTCAATTTTGCAGTTATTAAAACTACCTGACGGGACCGTTAAAGTCTTAGTTGAAGGTGGTCAGCGTGCAAAAGTAACCGCTTACACCCAAGAAGATGAATTCTTTGTCGCGACAGCTGAATACTTAGCTTCTGAAGACTTAGCTGACAAAGAAGAAGAAGTCTTAGTCCGCAGTGCAATCAGTCAATTTGAAGGTTACATCAAGCTTAACAAGAAAATACCGCCTGAAGTGCTCACTTCATTAACCGGTATTGAAGAAGCAGCGCGCCTTGCTGACACCATGGCGGCGCATATGCCACTTAAGCTAGAAGACAAACAGTCTGTGCTTGAGATGATTAATGTTGGTGAGCGCCTTGAATACTTAATGGCGATGATGGAAGGCGAGATTGACTTATTACAAGTTGAAAAACGCATCCGTGGCCGCGTTAAGAAACAAATGGAAAAGAGTCAACGCGAATACTATTTGAATGAGCAAATGAAAGCCATTCAAAAAGAATTAGGCGATCTTGATGAAGGCCAAGATGAGTTTGAAGTATTAGCTCGGAAGATCACTGAGGCTAAAATGCCAGCAGAAGCCAAAGAAAAAGCCGAAGCTGAGTTAAACAAACTGAAGATGATGTCTCCAATGTCTGCAGAAGCGACTGTTGTCAGAAGCTATGTCGATTGGATGACCTCGGTACCTTGGAGTCAGCGTTCTAAAATTAAGCGTGATTTATCAAAAGCTGAAGCCATTCTTGATACCGATCACCATGGGCTTGAGAAGGTTAAAGAGCGCATTTTAGAGTATCTTGCGGTACAAAGCCGTGTTAAACAGCTTAAAGGGCCAATTCTTTGTCTAGTGGGCCCACCAGGTGTCGGTAAAACGTCACTCGGTCAGTCAATTGCAAAGGCGACAGGTCGTAAGTATGTGCGTGTTGCATTAGGTGGTGTGCGTGATGAAGCCGAGATCCGTGGTCATCGTCGTACTTATATTGGTTCTATGCCAGGTAAAGTCATTCAAAAAATGGCTAAAGTGGGCGTTAAAAACCCATTATTCCTATTAGATGAAATTGATAAAATGAGTTCTGATATGCGCGGCGATCCATCGTCAGCATTATTAGAAGTATTAGATCCTGAACAAAACTCAGCATTTAACGATCATTACCTTGAAGTGGATTACGACTTATCAGACGTAATGTTTGTCGCTACCTCAAACTCAATGGATATCCCTGGACCATTACTTGACCGTATGGAAGTGATCCGTTTATCGGGTTACACCGAAGATGAAAAGCTTAATATTGCTAAGAAGCATTTATTAACCAAACAGATTGAGCGTAATGGCTTAAAAGCGAGTGAGATAACCATAGAAGACAGTGCCATTATTGGCATGATCCGTTATTACACCCGTGAAGCTGGCGTGCGTTCATTAGAGCGTGAGCTGTCTAAAGTTTGTCGTAAAGTCGTAAAAATGATTTTGCTTGATAAGTCAGTGAAAACCGTTGTTGTGGATCAAGATAACCTGAAATCTTTCTTAGGTGTGCAGCGCTTTGATTACGGTAAAGCTGAATCTAACAATCAAATTGGTCAAGTTACTGGCCTTGCATGGACTCAAGTTGGTGGTGATTTACTGACCATTGAAGCCACTTCGGTGCCAGGTAAAGGCAAACTTGCTTATACCGGTTCGCTAGGTGACGTGATGCAAGAGTCAATTCAAGCTGCAATGACCGTTGTTAGAGGCCGCGCAGAGCAGTTGGGGATCAATAACGACTTTTATGAAAAGCGTGATATCCATGTTCATGTACCAGAAGGTGCAACGCCAAAAGATGGTCCTTCAGCAGGTGCGGCAATGTGTACTGCTTTAGTATCAAGTTTAACCGGCAACCCGGTTAAAAGTGACGTAGCGATGACGGGTGAAATTACCCTTCGTGGTGAAGTGTTACCAATTGGTGGCCTGAAAGAGAAACTGCTTGCGGCGCATCGCGGTGGGATAAAAGTTGTGCTTATTCCTAAAGAAAATGAGCGTGATTTAGAAGAAATTCCAGCAAATGTGATTGCTGATTTAAAGATCCACCCTGTAAGGTGGGTCGAGGAAGTCCTTGAATTGGCCTTAGAAAGACCTGTTAAAGGCTTCGAAGTGGTCAAAAAGTAACTAATCAGTAAGAAAACTTGCTAGTAACCCAAAAAAAATGAAAAAAGGGGCTTAACAAACACGAAAGCTGTGGTAGCCTAGATAAGTGGAGAGTCAGTTAGCACCAAACCCTTGGCGCATCTGACTTTGAGCTGTATCCAAGTACATTTTTTTTGGTTTTCCAACTAAGTTTGGTGTGGTATCAAACTTACGATAAAAAGCCTCCGTAGACCGTTCCAAAGACGGATTTGGTTGCGGCGCAAAAATAACATTCAAGGGGATGACATGAACAAATCTGAACTAATCGAGAAAATCGCTTCTGGTGCTGACATTTCTAAAGCAGGCGCTGGCCGTGCACTAGATTCTTTTATTGCTGCTGTTACTGAAGCGCTTAAAGAAGGCGATAAGATTTCTCTAGTTGGTTTTGGTACTTTTGAAGTACGTCAACGTGCAGAACGTACTGGCCGTAACCCACAAACGGGTGCAGAAATCAAAATTGCAGCAGCAAACATTCCTGCCTTCAAAGCTGGTAAAGCACTAAAAGACGCTGTTAACTAAATAGTTGGTATCGTTGCCTTTTGTAAGGCATTTGTAGAAAGCACTGTTTTAACAGTGCTTTTTGCGAAATAAAGTATCAGAATTAACTTTGTTTTTTTGATATTAGGAGAGATAAGGCATACCTCGGTAGCGTCTGAATACTCCGTCTAAATTACAAGAAGGCGCATCCGCAAAAGGTGCGCCTTTTTATTTTATTATGTCGCAACAAGCGAGAATTCAGATGTTAGAAAAAATTCGCGAAGGTTCACAGGGCGTTATAGCTAAAAGTATTTTAGTACTGGTGATCCTTTCGTTCGCATTTGCTGGTGTCAGTAGTTACCTAGGAACCTCGACAGATGTTCCAGCCGCAGTAGTTAATGGTGACGAAATCACAGCCAATGAATTAGAACAAGCATTCCAAAATGAACGTGGCCGTTTAGAACAACAACTAGGCGAAATGTTTGATGCCTTAGCTGCTGATGATAACTATATGAATGGTATCAAGCAGAATGTATTAGATCGTTTGATTTCAGATAAGCTAATTAGCCAAGCGGCTGAAGATTTGGGACTACGTGTTTCAGATGAGCAAATTAAACAAGCGATTCTGAATGAGCAAGCATTCCAAACCGATGGTGTATTTGATAATGACCGCTACTTAGCTGTACTACGTCAATTAGGTTATCAAACCACTAGCTTTAGAAATATGATGCGTGTTGATATGACTCGTCGTCAACTTTTAACCGCGCTAGTGGGAAGTGAGTTTGTTCTTGATGGTGAAGCAAAGCAATTAGCTGAAGTTCAAGGTCAAACCCGTGATATTCGTTATTTAGTTGTGGACTCTACACCTTTCTTAGCCTCTTCAACAGTTTCTGCTGAAGAGATTAAAGCCTATTACGAAAGTAACTTAATTCAGTTCATGAGCCAAGAAAAAGTTAGCTTAGAATATGTCGAGTTGGACGTTGCAGATCTGGCTAAAGGTATCGAAACGTCAGTTGATGATGCGCGTGCTTTTTATGAAGACAACCAACAACAATATCAAACGCCAGAAAAACGTTTAGCTGCACATATTTTATTTGCATCTGGCGATGATAGCGCCGATGAAGCAAAGGCCGAAGCTGCTTTAGCTAAATTACAAGCTGGTGAAGACTTTGCTGCCGTTGCTAAATCAGATTCAGATGACCAATTTAGCGCAGAGCAGGGCGGTCAACTCGATTGGTTCGAACAAGGTGTAATGGATCCTGCATTTGACTCAGCTTTATTTGCACTTTCAACTGGTGAGTACTCACAAATTGTGAAGAGTGAATTTGGTTATCACATTATCAAGTTACTCGATGTGGAATCTGGTGCTGCAGCGCCGTTTGATGACGTGCAAGATAAAATCATCGCTGATCTTCAAAACAAAAAAGCGGTTGATGAATTTTATAGCTTACAAAGTGTTTTAGCTGATACCAGCTACGAAATACCTGACACTTTAGATGAAACAGCTAAAGCATTAGGCGTTGAGGTTCAATCAACAGCGTTATTTTCTCGTGATAATGCGCCTGTTAATTTAAATACTCCAGCTTTAATCAAAGCTGCATTTTCTGATGACGTTATTGGTAGCGGCATGAACAGTGAAGTGATTGAGTTAGCACCTAACCATGTGGTTGTGATTCGTTTACTGCAACATAAAGATGCTGGTACATTGCCATTAACTGAAGTATCTAGCAGCATTGAAGCACGTTTATTGCAAGATAAAGCGAACTTTGCCGCAAGTGAAAAAGCCAATGAATATTTAGCGCAATTAAAAGCAGGCACTGAAATCACTGAAGTTGCAGTAGCAACGAAAGAGAAGCTAGCACGATTTAATCAAGATATTGATCAAGCTATCTCGACTAAGGCATTTAAAATGGCAGCTCCAGATGCTGGTGCAAGCTCATTTGATACCGCTGCATTAGCTAATGGCTATGCGGTTATTGCTTTGGATAAAGTTAATGATGCAGAAGGTATTGATGCAAATATTGTTGAAAGTATTAAGCAACGTTTAGTACCTCAATACAGCGAAGCTGATTACCGTTCAGTTGTCGCAGCTTTAAAAGCAAAAGCAACAGTTGAATACCCAGTAGCTGAATAAGCTGATTGGAATTCACAAAAGCCAAGGTTCGCCTTGGCTTTTTTATGTCAAAATTTTGAGGTTCTTATAAGGATATTTATGAACTTAGCATTGTTTGATTTTGATGGAACTATTACAAGTAAAGATACTTACACGCCATTTATTTACTCAAGTGTACCTAAGTGGCGTTTAATCGTTTGTTATCCGATATTAATCCCTGTGATAGCCGCTTATAAATGGCAGCTCATTGGTGGGTCAAGAACGCGTAGCATCATTTCTAAGTTTGCTTTTTGGCAACAAGATGAGCAACACATTAAGGCCATCGGCGAAGATTATGCTACAAGTTTTGATCTACAAATCAAACCTCAAGCGCTAGCGCGTCTGCAATGGCATCAGATGCAAGGTGACACCATTGTTGTGGTTTCGGCATCACTTAATGTTTATTTAGCGCCATGGTGTCGCCAGCATGGATTTAAACTGATATGTGTAGAGCTAGAAAGTAAAAATGGTAAGTTAACGGGGTGTTATATACCCAATCAACTTGAAAATCCGTGTTTTCAATACTAGGCGCGTTAATGCGGTAATGTAGGTACCTTATAAATTAACGCAACAACGCTGTTGATTTAACAATCAGTGTAGTAGTCAACTCATATGGGCCACAATCTCAGAGTTTAACCACGACATGACGCTAAAGCTTTAGCTAAGAATGGTTGCTAACTAAAAATCTTCTATACTCTAATCAAGCCCAAAATAACCATATCAAAGGCGTAGTTAAACATTAAAAGGAATTTTTGATGCGGGATATAAATATTAACCACAAGCACTTAAGTCGTTTATTATTGCTGACGGGTCTGTGCTGTTACTTATATTATTTAATGGAGTGGTCATTCTTTCTCTCGAGACCATCCATGCTTAGCTACCTCAGTCTGACCGACAGCTTACTGTTACTTTTTACTGCTCCTTTCCCATTGCTACTACTCTCCTTATCCAGTGTATGCCTAATCACCTTCCTTGCTTTTTTCATCCCTAAAAAGAGCATTATTATCGACAGAGTAGCTTATGTTGTTCCAGCATTAATTTTGACCTGTATGGCATTCTTAATGCTCGATAACTTCACTTATACGGTCTTTGGTATCGCCTCCCACTCTGCGACAACGTTAATGTCTCAGGGTTACTATTGGATAATGATTACCTTGTTATTTATCTATTTCACTAACAAAATGTCCATGGTAATAGAAAGTAAAGGGACTCTCTGTGAGCATCTCAAACCATTTTATATACTCTTTATCACGCTGATACTCCTTTCGATACTTTCACTGTGGATGACATACAGTCAGCCGTTAAACACCAAATTGGAATTAGATGTTTCAGCTAAAAAAACAGATTTTCCCAACATTATTTTCTTTAGTGCTGATGGGGTTAACAGTAAAAACATGTCTGTTTATGGATATAAGCGCGATACGACGCCGTTTCTAAATAGTATTTCTCATGAAAGTGTTATCTATCAAAATCACTGGACAAATTCTGCGAAAACGACCGGCTCTGTAGGCGCATTATTGAGTGGTAAATATCCAACGCGCACTAAAGTTATATTCAGACCCGACACCTTCAAAGGTCAAGATATGTTTCAGCACCTACCAGGCATACTTAAAAACCAAGGCTATTATAATTTTGATATAAGCTTAAGGCACTATATCGATCCAGCAGATCTTAAAATGCGTAATGCATTTGACTATGCCAATCACAGGCTATTAGCTAACCAGCTTTTTACCGCTAACAACTTATTTTTGCTGCGCTGGCCAGTAGCGACTCAATTTTTAGAGGAAAACTGGCAACGTCTTTATCAACGCTTGGCTCATCTTATTGATTATAAATCTATGGTTAATCCACATAGGTTGGTTAATCAAGGTGCAGAAGTGCCAGCAATTTTTTCAGATATTGATCGAATGAAGCAATTGAAAGAACAGATAAAAATAGCCCCTAGACCCTACTTTGCTAATGTCCACTTACTCGGACCACATGGGAAAAAGTTTGACTATGAAAAAGCGATTTTTACCCAAACCAAAGCACAACCTGAGCATTGGATGCCTGACCACTACGACAATGCCATATTCCAGTGGGACGCCTATAGCAAAGAAATATATCAGTTAGTGCAGGAACAGGGAGAGTTAGACAATACCCTGTTAGTTTTTAGTAGCGATCACGGAAAAAGGCATGTCATTAATGAAACGCTTCCGTTAATCATACGATACCCAAAAAAGGAATATACAGGCTCTGTTATATTGCCTTCTCAAAGGATGGATATTGCTCCAACCGTTTTATCCTATTTAGGGGTTAAGCCTCCCCAATGGATGGATGGCCATAGTTTATTATCACGTGGCAAGGAAGCCTACCCGATTTTTATTGTGAGTTCTTCAAAGCAACAGGCCATAAATGCAGGTGACTGGAAGGTCGCAGCCAATTTAACCTACCCATTCTACTCTTTAGGGTCTATTTCAATGGCATATTGCGGCACACTCTATTCAATTGATATAAACAATATTAATGCCCTCTCATTTGAGCACCAAAAAGTTCACGCTAGAGACTCAGTCTGCCCCTTAGAAGATTTAACACCTAAATTAGCTTACGAGATGATACTAGACCACTTAGCATCGATGGGCTATGACACAGATAAACTTAACTATTAACCTTTTGCAGACAATATAAGGTTCGATCAGAATTCGGTACTTTATCCTTATTCTTAATAGTAAAGTAGCCAGTTAAAACCTGCTCAAAACCTTGCTCATGATAATCAGTAAATATATCTTCTCTGGTCGCTAACATATGCTCAACTTGGGAGTCTGTTTTAGGGACAAACTCGATGATTAACCAACCCGTGACCATTTGAGACAATAAATGGACAATTTTCTTCAACGGCACGTTATTACTAATAGCAAGATGATGTATCAGCGCCAGCGCAATGACGACTTCAAATTTACCTCTGCTTACAAAAGAGTCTCGCTCTTCATTTGCCCAACCGATCGATGCTGATGGGTTAAATAAATCCAACACTACGGGTAAAACATTTTTATTATCTCCGGCTTTTACTGTGAGGTAGTTTTGCTCAACAGCAAATTCATCAATATCAAATGAAACGACATTGTCCGCATATTGACTGGCCAAACGGCTAAAATAACCATTGTTGGCGCCAAGATCGGCTAATAATTGAATCTTTCCTGCAATATTTTTCAGATAGCTTTCAATGAGATCGACCTTGCCTTGCATCGCATCTGTAGCATAATTAGTATTGCCGTAATAGTTCGCCCACTCAGTCTTGTCTGCCTTTACCTGCAACTTAGATACATAGTTCAATAAATTGGACGTCAGCGCGCCCAATTTTGCACTATCCATTTTCACACTCGCGCTTTCCATGCGCTCACTGCCATGACCACCACTGGCACTATAATGAGACTGCGCCCTTGAATGCAGATGTATGTGTGAAACAGCATTAAAGCTAAACCAGGTCTTTATAGGCAAAAGCTGGCTCGTTAAATCAAGTGGTAATCCATCAATATAGAGCTCAGACATACGCCCTAAACGATGATCGCAATACTTTTTTAGCAATAAAGGCGCTAAAAAATGCTGGCAGAATTGACGATAGGCAAGCCATGGGCCTTTTTGATAAGAGATAAACGACAGGGTATCGATAAGAATGGGGCGACCTTGATGAAACTGAATGTTAAATGCACTCGCATCTTTTAGGGTAAAGCCAAACTGCAAGGCTAACAATTGAATTTCTAGGGTTAACTTAGCCGCATCTTGAAGCTGACTAAAACTCCACTCGTAAGGGTATGTAAGGTATGGAATAAGGGTAGGTTTAATCACTTTGTGATGATTTGGCCCACTAAAGCCGTTAAGCTCCACTTCATCATGATCAACAATAAATCCTTTATCCACCAAAGCTTGATGTAGCCCACTACTGATATAAGCTTCGTACTCCCCACTAAATGAGGCGTTTACCTGCCGATATAAGCTACCCTGCCAGTTAAAAATAAACCCACTGTTATCCCGAAACGAAGCCCTATGCACTTCAAAACATTCCATAAATAGTCACTTTTTAATTATCAAAATGATCAGGTATCAAGAACTATAGTCTATTTAGCGTTTGCTTAAAGGCAAATGCCTGACTATATTTTATAAAAGTGGCTCTAAATAAATTCAACTTAGCGGGAGCGTTATGGTTCAATACACATTTGGCATAAAAACCATTCTATTAGCATCACTAGTCATGCTAAGTACCCCTGCATATGCTTATTTAGATCCTGGAACGGGAAGCATCATATTCCAAGCAATTATTGCTTCTGTGGTTATGGGACTCACCACGATAAAACTCTGGTGGGCTAAATTTAAAGATCTATTTAGCGCTAGAAAAAAAACCGAACCAGAGCAAGCTCAGAAACAAAGTCAAAGCCAAAGTATCAAAAAAATCCATAAATAAGAACGCTTCGTTCACAAATGCAGGGCTGTATGCTCTTTTCCTAGTGCTATAAATGGCCTTAATAACGTAAGACAGCGGCTTTGCATGAACTTCTATGGCGTTACCAACCTCGTCAGTCAGACCGCATATATCATCTGGGCTTCTATTCCTCTATCCACATGCCCTTAATCAACACGGGCAGTAGCTAAGTATTGCTTAAACCGCCGCAAGCCAAACGCTATCCGGTATTCTCACCCTGGTAAGCCCCTAGTTTTCTAGAACTCATTATTTTCTGCATAACTATTTTGGTAAACAAGCATGTCGATTGCTTTTCTAGTTTCCCAATTATTTCTTTCTAATTCAGGTGAATCCAAAAACTCTTTCACATAGCCAATACACAGGGAAATACGGTGAAACTCCCAAAGGGTAAGTTTTACACGCGTTTATGCTGCGTTATTGATTTTAGAAAGGGAATAACCACTACTCGCAATCAATGCCTTGCTTAAACGCGTGTTAATTCTTGCTTAAACGCGTGTTAATTCTTGCTGAAATCGAGTATCTTCAGGTTGTTTGGGTATAGTTATGGCGACTGTAGCGGCGCTACAAAATCAAATCGAGTTTTAGCTCAGTTTGACCTACAAGATTTTGTTAAAGTGTATGCATATGGTGATACAGAAGAAGATAAACCCATGCTAGAACTTGCTGATGTCAGTTATTACCAATGGCAAAAACTGACAGGCTAAAGCCGTTAAATAGTAAAACGCTAAAGTATGGGTTTATTGGTAACCTGTCAATCTAGCGGCTTATAAGCTAAACCGCTTGTTGCTGTCATGGCGCTAGAAATCAGACTTGTAAGTTGTTTTTATATGAAAGATAAGTAATTTTTAAGCTATGAGGTCTAGTAAAAATTTGAAAGATTTACATGCTCAATTTGAAGTGCTGTTAAGCTATATCGATAATAATCTACCTGCAATTTCTGCGTTTGATGACAATCTCAACAGCCGCTTAGCGGCGATTGCAGGGGTTGCTGAAGTGCATTTGGGTGCGTTATTTTACAGTCTGTTTCATACCAAAGTGCAGGATTATATTCGTTTGCTAAAAAACCTTGAAGCGGCGCAGTTACTGGGTTTTGATAAAACTATTAGCTTAGATACTGTCGCGTTAAAAATGGGCTACCCGTCAACAGCCGCTTTTATTACGACCTTTACAAGTAGTATTGGCCAAAGCCCACAAAGCTTTCAACACTCGCCTAACTGGGGTAACTTTTTTGCCAAGCAGCAACCACTGAGTACCCTAGCAGAGGGGCATGAGCAGTTTTCTGCTGCTGAGGTTAATATTCAGGTATCGGATTTAACGACCATAGAGTTAGTGGTTATAGAGCATCGTGGACCCGCTTGTTATTTATCTCAATCGAAAAATGCCTTAAACGCATTTAGGCAAAAATATCACTTATCGCCAAGTACTAGTCGCACCTTTAATTTCGTTTATGATATGCCTTATCCGCAAATTAATGCCTTAGCTGATGAGCAATCCATGTTATCGCTGGATATTGGTGTGAGTGTTAATCAAGCGCAGCTTACTGAATTAGCACCCGTTATCGCTGAGTCTGGTTATTTTTCGAATAAGTCTGTGGCTAAGGGGCGTTATGCTCAGTTTTATCATTTGGGTTCTGAAAAAGAGCTCAATAGCAAAATAAAATATCTTTATAGTCATTGGCTTGCTGCCAGTGATTGGACTTTAACGACCCAGCCGCTGATAATTGAACGCTTGGATGTGATTAAGAGTGAGGCTGTTGAAGCTGCTATTGCCGATGACAACCAAGAGCTTGTAGAGGTTAGAGTCTATTTAAAATTACAGTAACAGGTATCCGTATATGTTCACTGTAAGAAATTAACTCATCGTTTTATTGCGATACGAGCCGCATCATCTCGGCGCATAGCCAAGCCATGTAAGTTGCCCAAGCATAACCAAATACTGAGAACATGATCGCGATAGGTACCAGTGAGCGGTGAAATGCAATTGCCACCACAGGGGATGATGCCGCGCCGCCAATACAGCATTGACTTGCTAATGCCATATAAGCCACAGGTGCTTTCATCACTAGCCCAGCAATAATCACGAACAGGCTATGAATTGCTAACCATACAAAGCCGATGGCAAAGTAGATTGGAAAGTCATCAATCATGGTCAAGTCCATTCTAAGGCCCATACTAGCAATCAAAATATACAGCATGACAGTGGAGGCCTTTGATGCACCTAATTGCTCAAGTTCACGCACTTTGGTATTTGAAAGTGCAATACTGATAGTGGTCACTATGATGACAACCCAAAAGAAATTTGAAGTCAGACTAAACTTTTCTGTTGCAGGGTAGTGGGCGGCAAAATATGGCGCCAGAATATCAGCCCCCATATGTGCTAATCCCGTCACGCCAAATGCCACACTGAATATTAATATGTAATCAGTTATGGTGATATTCTTGACCGTGTGAGCTTGCTGATATTCGCTTGTAGCGATTAACCGCTGATAATTGCTTGAGTTGGCACCCGTTTTTTTATCTATCGCAGCAGCATTATTGGCGCAGATTAATAAAAATGACATCCAAATCGCTGAGTAGACTACATTGACCGAAATCATAATCGCAAATAAGTTTTCTTTTACCTGATAGATTTCTTTCATGGCAAGTTGATTCGCTGTGCCACCAACCCAATTCCCTGCTAAGGTCGCCATTCCGCGCCAGGCAGCATCTTCACCTAGCCAATTAATAGATTCAGGCGCTATTTTCGCAAAAAGTATCAGAGTTAACGGGCCGCCAATAATAATGCCTAAGCTGGCAATTAAAAACAGCATGACAATTTTAGGGCCCAATAATAGAATGGATTTTATGTCTACACTGATAATTAGTAATGTTAAACAAGCGGGCATTAAATACTTTGAGGATATGTGGGGTAATTGACTTTGGGAAGCATCGACAATGTTTAAGGTATTTAAAAATGATGGCAACACATAAATCATGACCATAACGGGCACAAAACGGTAAAGTTGTTTCCAAAAGCTTTGTTTTAGCTTGCTAGTATAAAATACCAAACCAATAATCGCGGCCAACAAGCCAAAAATGACCGGATCTGCAGTAATCATAATTTATATTGGCAACCTTATTAGTTTATCGCTTTGTTATTGATTGCAGAATTGGATGAACTCTTCAAGTAACGGACTTAATGCTTCTTCATTACGCCAAATAGACCAGTAGTTTCGCTCGAAATCCCACTCTGGTAAATCTATTTCAATAAGTTGACCGCTGGCTATTTCTTCTTTTACAGCAAGGTAGGGCAGTACACTAACGCCAATGCCAGTACCAATAGCACGTTTTATCGCGCCCATAGTATTCATTGATAATTCTTGATGAATATTGATACTGGCACTTTTTAATAGCTGGGTATTACGTAGCCTCGACACCGAAATGGTTTCATCCATAACCCATAATTGTTGCGACAGCAATTCAGGGGTAATGGTTTCGCTTGCTATTGGATTGTTACTGCCGATGATGATACACAATCTATCTTTAAGCCACTGCTGATACTGTAAATTATTTAACCCAGGCTTGGCATCGACAAAACCTAAATCCAGTTCTTTTTCAGACACCATTTTCTCGATGGCTAAACTGTTGTTAATCACTAGTTTAATATCAACACAGGGGTGTTGTTGTTTAAATAATGGGATGATTCTTGAAAGAATATAGTTACCCGCAGTTTTACTACTGCCAACTTTGATGGTGCCACCGATGGCTGTTCGCTCAGTAAACATCTGCTCTAATTGATTACTTTTAGAAAGCATCTCATTGGCGTAAGGCAAAATAACTTCACCATTATCATTAATGGTTAAGCCGTTACTGCTTCTCTCAAACAGACGGGTGCCTAATGAACCTTCTAAATCCTTTAACGCCATACTGACAGCGGGGACTGACATATGTAATGTTTTGGCTGCTTTAGAGATCTGACCATTAATATGGATGGCTTTAAATATTGACAGTTGCTTGAGTGTGATTTTCATGGGCAAATTATTCTATGAATTCATCAATAGTATAACGAGTTGACAATATTACTCTGTAAACTTTTGGTATTGTTTTTAGGAATTGCTAACGAGTTCAAGTTATTTGAAAAAGTCTTACCTTGTTAGCATAAACCCATCATTTATGATGGGTTTATCATATTTTATCAGCGAGACCTACATCGATATAAGTGCAGATATTAACGCGAAATAAAAATTGGACTTAGAAATCGTAGCGCACGCCTAGGGTAAATACATTATCATCTTCTAATTCAATCGTCGGGCCTGTGTTAGCAACCCGATATTCACCTTCATAGGTGGCGTAGTGACCAAACACCATCGTTGACTTTGATAGACGGTAATCGGCACCGACTGTGAATGAGCTAATATCGACATCGGTCGCTTCCTTGTATTGTGCTGAAGAGACGTCATTATTTTTAAAATACTTACCAAAACCGGCCTTGTCCTTGCCGTATTCAGCTTTAAAGTTGATGCCACTCCAGTTATATATTGCGCTAATAAAGTAAGAATTACCTTCTTTATCACTGTAAGTTTGGCTTTGGGTATTTTGTAATAAACCGCCTAGTTTAAGACTACCTATTTTGATTTGACCAACCCCGCGGTATGCGTCGACACCACCAATGGTGTTATATGCTGCTGCAACATAATAACGTTGTTTTTTGAGCTTTTTATCACCAGCGGTGACGCTTAATGCGTACTGACTTTCGCCAGAGTCATAATTGTTATCCACTAAATAGGTCGCATTTACACTGACTAAATCGGCAATTTGAGGAGAATAGTATGTGATTCCATCGGCTTTCCTGTCTTGCCCAGCAATCATTCTATTGTAGGCGGCATTGGTTAATGCAAATGCTTCAGCAGTACCTTTTGAGGTTTTCATTACCGTATCATTACGACCGACAATGACGGTACCAAAGTCACTTTTTAGCCCTAAGTAGGTGTTTCTTGGTTTAAATAAATCATCATCAGCTTCGTTGGTGGCAGCGTTAACCTGTACTTCAACATTGTAAATGATTTCAATATTTTCAGATATTTTCTCACTGCCTTTTACCCCTAAGCGAGAAAAGTTATTTTCCAGAACAGTGCCCGCTTTTTGATTTTGTGTTGTAAAACCGTTATCAGACTCTGTTAGTGCCATTTCTAGACGGCCATAGAACTGCGGTGACTCAGCGAAAGCGGCAAAAGAACTTGCTGATAGAATTGATACAACAGTGAGTGAAACTAGTGACTTGTTCATCTTCATAATCATCTCTATTTTGATTCATATTATTAGTTAGTTATATAGCTTTCGCTAATAAACTGATTCTTGAATAACACCCAAAGTCATCAGCTTTTTGGTGTTATAAGCTTAAAAATCTGCTGCACATAATAGGGTTGAACCACAGAGATAAATTCTAACTGGGTCACAGATGTTGTTATTTTGTAGCGGTTTAAGTTAATTTTAATTTGGTTTCATTAAAACTGAACCAAGTGCCAATGTTGACCAATGTCTAAGTTTTACTATCTCTTTATGAGTATTCTCTCGTCCAACAAAGCAAGTTGTGAAAATGATAATTAGAGGTATGAACCAATGAAACTTAAATATTTAGCTTCGGCAGTGGCAGTGATGATGCTTACTTCTGGCAGCGTAATGGCAAAAAATGACTTAGCGTCTTTCCATACTGAAATGGGTGACTGTCAAAGCTGTCACGTTGCAGAAAAAATGAAAGACATCAAAAAGTCGATGACTGATAGCCAAACACATGAGAATGCTCAGTGTCAGGACTGTCATGGTGGGTATGCAGATTTAGTTAACGATGAACTTGAGTTTGACCCACATGCATCTCATTTAGGAGATATCAACTGTACTTCTTGTCATACCGCCCATGCTAAACCTGAGTTGACTTGTAATAACTGTCATAACTTTGAAATGGAAATGCCATTTGCTGATTCAAAAGCGAAGAAGAAGTGGGATGGTGATTGGAATCAAGACAAAATCCAACAAGCGATTGATAAAGGCCCTGTAGAAACGGTTGATGTGATTGTTGTTGGTGGCGGTAGTGCCGGTTTCAATGCAGCGATTTCAGCTAAATTGGCAGGTGCCAACGTTGTTTTATTTGAAAAAGCCCCTTATACCGGTGGTAACTCAATGCTTGCTGCAGGCGGTATTAATGCTGTCGGCACACCACAACAAAAAGCCAAAGGCATTGAAGACACTGTTGATTGGTATGCTGAAGATGCCATGAAAGGCGGTCGTTATCAAAATGACCCTAAACTTGTGCAAACTATGGCTGAAGAGTCTGCTGGCGCTGTAGCATGGCTTGAGTCTTTAGGTGCTGATATGTCAGAGCTTAAACGTTCAGGCGGCGCAAGAGCAGAGCGTACTCACGCACCTTCTGGTGGCGCGTCAATTGGTCCACACTTAATTGATACCTTGCGTAAAGCCGCAGTAGAACGTGATATTCCAGTTCGCGTTAACTCAAGAGTTGAAAAAATCGTCTTAAATGATGATCAATCAGTTGCTGGCGTGGTGGTTCACGGCCGTCATTCAGGCTACAACATGGTCGCTGCTGATTCTATTGTATTAGCGACAGGTGGTTATGGTATGAATAAGCAAATGGTTGCTTACTACCGCCCAACAATGAAAGACATGTCTAGTTCAAATAACGTTACAGCCACTGGTGATGGTGTGCTACTTGCTAAAGAAATTGGCGCTTCAATGACTGATATTGATTGGGTTCAAGCGCATCCTACAGTAGGTAAAGATAGCCGTATTTTGATTTCTGAAACCGTTCGCGGTGTTGGTGCAATTATGGTCAATACTGATGGCAACCGTTTCATTAATGAACTAACGACTCGTGACCGTGCATCAGATGCAATCTTAAAGCAAAAAGATCAATATGCTTGGTTAGTGTTCGATGAGCAATTGGTTGAGAAAAAGAAAATGGTACGTGGTTACGAACATTTAGGTATGTTAAGTAAAGCCAACACCATTGAAGAACTGGCAAAAATCACCGGAATGGCTGATTTACCGAAAACTGCAGCGGATTACAACAAGTATAAAGCAGCAGGTAAAGATGATGCATTCGGCCGCGCCAATATGCCATTAAGCTTAAGCACGCCGCCATACTACGCTGTAAAAGTAGCACCTGGTATTCACCATACTATGGGCGGGATCGCAATTGATACCGATACGAATATCTTGAACCTACAAAGCTGGAAAATGCCTGGTTTGTTTGCGGCTGGTGAGGTCACTGGTGGTGTTCATGGTTATAACCGTCTAGGCGGTAACGCAATCGCTGATACGGTAGTATTTGGTCGTAAAGCTGGTGAAAACGCCGCTAAGCATGCGCTAAAAACTAAATAACTCTTAGTTAAATTTCATCATTCCCTTATAAAGGCCAAGTCTCATCAACTTGGCCTTTTTGTATTAATAAAGCCGCATTAATAAAATAAAGAGTCACTGTGCAGTTAACCAGATATAAAAAAGCCAAGTTATAATAACTTGGCTTTTCTTATTACCTTAGGGGATTAAAGGCTGATAACATCAAAAGTCACGTTTGGATTAACGTCAGCTTCATAGTCGATGCCAGCAATACCAAAACCAAACAGTTTTAAAAACTCTTCTTTGTATTCATTGTAATCAGTCAGTTCAGCAAGGTTTTCAGTGGTGACATCCGGCCATAAGTCACGGCAATGTTTTTGAATTTCTTCGCGTAACTCCCAATCATCTAAACGAAGACGATTTTCATCATCTGTTGGTGCCGCTTGACCATCAGCGCGATATAAACGCTCGCTGAACATACGGTAAATTTGGTCCATACATCCTTCATGAACGCCTTCTTCACGCATTTTCTTAAATACCATCGCGATGTATAAAGGCATTACCGGGATAGCAGAGCTTGCTTGAGTGACAACACTCTTAAGCACAGCCACATTGGCAGAACCGCCTGTTTTGGCTAACTTTTCATTAAGGCTATGAGCCGCACGGTCTAAATCCATTTTGGCTTTACCTAATGCGCCATGCCAGTAGATAGGCCAAGTGATCTCGGTGCCAATATAGCTGTAGGCCACGGTTTTACAATTATCCGCTAATACACCCGCATCACTTAAGGCGCTCATCCATAATTCCCAATCTTGACCGCCCATCACTGTCACGGTATCAGCAATTTCTTGCTCTGTTGCTGGCTCTACCGAGGTTTCGATGATGGTGTTTTTGTTGGTGTCTACCGCAGTTGCGGTATAAGTTTCACCGATAGGCTTAAGGCTTGAGCGGATCACTTCACCGGTATCAGGCAATTTACGCACTGGAGAAGCTAAAGAGTAAACCACCATATCAATTTGACCTAAGTCTTGTTTGATAAGCTCAATGACTTTTTGTTTAGCTTCATGGCTAAATGCATCACAGTTAATGCTTTTTGAATATAAACCTTCAGCTTTAGCGAATTTATCAAAGTAGGCAGAGTTGTACCAACCGGCCGTACCTGGTTTGGTTTCTGTGCTTGGTTTTTCAAAGAAAACACCAATGGTGGCCGCATCACTACCGAACGCTGATGCAATACGAGAAGATAAGCCGTAGCCACTTGAAGAGCCAACCACTAAGACTTTTTTAGGGCCATTGGCAATTTTGCCTTTTGCTTTGGTTAATTCGATTTGTTCTTTGACGTTAGCTTCACAACCGATAGGATGAGTGGTTGTACAAATAAAGCCACGTGTTTTAGGTTTAATAATCATAATTTGGTTTCTTCCTTTAACAATCGCACTAGGATAAATAGTTAGGCGACGAATTGGCACTAGTTTTTATGTTTTTTGGCTAAATTACTCAGTGGTTGGAGCAGTTTAGCGTTTGGCTGTGAGTTGTGTTTGCTGCGATATTAAGCGGCGAGAGTATTCTTGTTGTGGGTGATTGAATAATTCTTCTGTGCTCGCTAGTTCAACTACGCTGCCATTTTTGAGCACCAGTACCTTGTCACTAAAATGACGTACAATGTTCAAATTGTGGGTCACAAAAATATACGATAGCCCCATTTCTTTTTGTAATTTTATCAGCAGATTAAGTATTTGAGAACGCACTGATAAATCTAATGAGGCAAGTGCTTCATCAGCGATAATGATTTTAGGGTTTAACATTAAAGCTCTAGCAACGGCTACACGTTGTTTTTGACCTTCAGAGACCATATGAGGATAGAAATTGGCATGTTCAGGTAGTAAGCCCACTTTTCTGAGTCTATCTGCCACCCGCACTTTTCGTTCCGCTGAATTCAATGTGGTGTTAAATCGTAATGGTTCTTCTAGTAGGCTACCAATGGTTAACCTCGGGTTTAATGAGGTGTTAGGGTCTTGAAAAATCATTCTAATTAAGCGGCTGCGCTGTTTGAGATTTCGCGCCTCCAATGCTTCCCCTTCAAACAATATTTCTCCACCGCTGCGAGGCTCTGCGCCAACCAGTATTCGCGCTAAGGTACTTTTACCTGAGCTTACTTCACCGACAATAGCCAAGGTTTGTCCACGCTCAAGTTCAAATGATAGTGGTGACAGGGCTTGATTATATTGCGCTTTGAACCTTTTATAACCCGTAAAATAGCGTTTGCTTAGCTGGTTTACTTTAAGTAATGGAGTTGTCATCTTCTATCTCACTGTTATACGGGAAATGGCAGGCAAAATAGCGATCTTTTTCGTGGGCCAAACTGGGTTGGATAACACATGCTCTTTGGGCGTCAGGGCAGCGAGGACCCAGCCTGCACCCAGCAGGCAAATGCTGCAATGACGGCGAGGAACCTTGCAATGTTGGTAAATAGGCTTTGTGGCGTATTTGGCCTGCAAAGTCTGGCAGATTTTTAAATAATGCTTTGGTATAGGGGTGATAGGGTTGTTTGATTAATTCGTTAACGGGCCCCGACTCCATGATTTGTCCGCTGTATAAAATACTGATGCGATCGCACCATTTTGCTAAAGTTTCTAGTTCATGGCTGACTAGCAGTATAGAGACATTTTGAAGTTGGTTTAATTGAGCTAACAAACGAAATATTTGCGCTTGAGTACTTAATTCCATCGCATTCGTTGGTTCGTCGGCGATTAATAACTTAGGGTGGTTAGCTACTGCCATAGCAATCATTACCTTTTGGCAGGCACCTTCAGAAAGTTCCCAAGGGTAGCGCTTCATAATGGCTTTGGGCTTTTTAATTCCAACTTTATGAAGCCATTTTTGCGCGGTTAAATGAGTGTCTTTTGCTCTGCGCCAAAAAGGCACGGCTTTGTTTGGCGTGAGCGATTCAATTAACTGACTGCCGATAGTTTTTACCGGATCTAAACTGCCAGAAGGGTCTTGGAAAATCATGGTCATATCACTGCCCATTAAGCTGCGACGTTGCTTTTTAGTCATTTCCAATAAATTTTTGCCATCCCACATCATGCGATCGGCAATGATGCGCCAGTTTGGGCCTAAAACGCCTAGTACCGCTTTGGCTAATAAGCTACGCCCAGAACCTGATTCACCAACTAAGCCATGAATTTCACCCGGATTAATGGTTAAACTGACTTTCTCAAGTACCTTCACTGTGCCTTGTGGGGTATCGAGTTCGATAGTGAGATTTCTGACATCAAGTAATGGCATGGGCTAGTTTCTTATCGGCGCGAGCGCCGAGCGTAATCCGTCACCCACCAAATTAATGGATAACACAGTAAATAGGATCGCCAAACCTGGAATGGTAATCGACCAAGGCGCAATTAATTGGCTGTTTAACCCTTGAAAAATCATCGCTCCCCACTCTGAGCTAGGGGCTTGTGCTCCAAGATTGAGAAAGCCTAAGGCGGCAATGTCTAATATCGCCACCGATATGGCAATGGTCGTTTGAATAATAACCACTTCCCAGACGTTTGGCATGATGACATACCAAAAGATTTGTATTTGACTGGCGCCATCAAGTTTAGCGGCAATAACGTATTCTTTTTGTAGCTCTTCATGTACTGCTTGGTGAATTGCCCGCACAAATTGCGGCGTTAAGGCTAAGCCTACTGCCCAAAATACATTGATTAACCCCGGACCGGTCACTGCGACAACCAAAATGGCGAGCAATAATGACGGAATTGATAATAAGGCATCGAGCAAATGACCTAAAATACTTGATTTTAACCCACGCATCATTCCTGAAAGGGAGCCAATAATAAAGCCGACGATTAAGGCGCAAAGCACCACAATTAATGACATGCCGAACGTTAATCTAACCCCATGCAATAAGCGGCTGAATAAGTCTCGGCCTAAATCATCGGTACCTAAAAAATGCGAAACATGTCCAAGGGCGTCCCATGATGGCGGTAATAATATGGCATCAGGATTTTGCATTTCTGGTGGGTAAGGAGCGAGTAGCGGCCCCAATACAACCAGTAGTAATAAAAATATTACCGCCCAAAGGCCTGCGACAGCAAATGGGTTACTAGCAAATGCTTTCCACAATTGCATCATAGGTGAAGCTATGTGTTCATCCTGATATATTTTAATTGCTGGCATACAGTTCTTTCCTATTAATAGGGTTAATAGTGGTATGCACTAAATCAATCATAATGCTTAAAAAGATAATCAGCAAAGAGACTGAAAGGATCCCTGCTTGAATCACGGTGTAATCTCGCTGATATATTCCTGCAATAAGCCATGATCCCACCCCTGGCCATGCAAAAATCACCTCGACAATAATGCCGTAACTGGCAAACGAGCCAAGCATTAAGCCAAAGGCTTTAAGAACTGGGATAAGCGCGTTAGGTAAGGCGTGTTTCATTAAAATACTATAGGTATTAAGGCCACGGGCTTCAGCAGCGCGAATATAGGTTTGGGTCATAACCGTCATCATTGCTTGACGTGTGATACGTATAACGACAGTAAAAGGTAATACCGCTAAGGTTACCGCAGGTAAAATGATGTGTAATAAGGCATCTTTAAATGCTGAGATCCGATAGGCTTCATGTGATAGCAAAGTATCGATCAGCATAAAACCTGTGACGGGTTCAATTTCATATAATAAATTGATTTGTCCAGAGATCGGCAACCACTCTAGCTTTACCCCAAACCATAATGACAAGGTTAATCCGAGCCAGAATACAGGTATAGAGTAACCGGTTAAGGTTAGGGCTAAAATACTGCGCTGGACTGACTTGCTTTCACTTAATGAGGACAATACGCCAAGTGGCACTCCAAAAAATATCGCTATCGTCCCAGCAAATAATGACAATTCAAAAGAGGCGGGTAACACGTTACTGAGCTCTGTGGCGACACTTTGTTGTGAGTTAACCGAAATCCCTAAATTGCCTGATAATCGCTCGGTTAAATAAGCGATAAATTGACTAAGCTGGTTACTATCAAGCTTAAAGTCTGCAACGGTTTGTGCTTGTTGCTCACTGCTAGGGAACTGTATCCCAGTTAAGGCGTAGCTTTTTTCAACTGGAAACATACCGGTGGCAAAAAACAGTACCGCAATCATAACCAATGAAGTGGCAAAAAATAAATTAATTCGTCTTAGAAAATAACGCCACATTAAGGTTTTTTCTCCGCAGTTTTTAGTTCGATATTAGAGAAAGCCATTCCACCATAGGGGTTAACATCTTTAGTTGATACCGAAATGTTTTTTAGGATCAATTTTTGTCCATGGGCAATATTAACCAAGGGAACTTGCTGATGAATGAGCTGTTCAGCTTGCTGATATAGCGCCTTTCTTGTGGTTTTTATTGGCGTAGCTTTAGCTTGTGCAAGTATTGCGTCCAATTCAGCTGAACACCATTTAGAACGGTTATTATTTGATTCTAGGGCTGAGCAACTGAGTAGTGGGGTAAAGAAATTATCAGGATCGGTATTGTCAGCATTCCAACCAATTAATACTGAATCATAATCTTGGCTAATTAATTTTTGCGTAAACACGCTCCAGTCATAACTGACAATATTCACTTTAACCCCAATGTTGGCTAAGTCGGCCTGAATCAGCTCTGCGGTCTTGAGGGCGTTTGGATTATAAATTCGCACCACTGGCATCGCCCAAATATCAAAGGTTAAGTTATTAACCCCTGATTCTTCTAACAGCCTTTTAGCTTTCTCAGGATCAAAATCATTAGGGTCGGATGAGTCTGAATAAGCCCATGATCCTGGCGGCAGCATTCCGGTCGCTTCTACAGCGGTGTCATGGTAAACCACATTAAGGATATTTTTCTTATCAATGGCATGGGCAAGGGCAAGTCGAACTCGCACATCGTCTAGAGGAGGCTTTTGAGTGTTAAATGCCCAAAAACCGACGTTTAACCCCGGTTTAGTGTTAACTTTTAAGTGTTTATGCTGTTTAATTACTGCAAGTTCATTTGCCTTTGGCAGGGCAGACACATGGCAATCTTTAGTGATGATTTTAGCCAGTCTAGACTCACTTTTAGGTGTGATATCAAAAACTAACAGGTCAATTTTAGCCGCTTTACCCCAATATGCGGTATTGCGTTTATAGCGAATAAAATCATTTTTGACATAATCTGCGAGGTAAAAAGGCCCTGTGCCGATGGCGAAGTAATCGATATTTTCAGGGGTACCTGCCTGCCATTGTTGCTCGCCATATTCGGCAGAAAGAATAACGGCAAAATCAGTGGCCAAATTAGCTAAAAATGATGCATCAGGTTGGGTTAAGTGGAATACCACTTCATAATCGTTTACTTTTTCGACTCGACTCACTAAGTTGGAAAAATCAATACTTTGGAAAAATGGATAGCCAGTTCTGCTCACTGAGTGAAAAGGATGCGCGGGATTAATGATGCGATTAAATGAGAATAGTACATCATCGGCATTAAAATTTCTTGAAGGTTTGAACAAATTATTGTGCTGGAACTGTACGCCTTTACGCAACACAAAGTGATAACGTAAGCCATCATCGGATATGCGCCACTGGGTTGCCAGCGCAGCCATAAAATCAGATGAGTCATTGTTATAGTCAATTAGGCGGTTGTATAACTGATTAGAACTGGCATCAATAGTGGTACCAGAAGTGACCAATTGCGGATTAAAGGTTTCAGGATTGCCCTCAGAGCAATACACAATACCTGATGGGACATTGAGTTCACCACAACCTGTTACTAAAAAACTTAGCAAGCAGAGTAATGCAGCAGGTTTAAAGCGTTTTAATGTCTCACGCATTTTTTCATCATATTATTTAGGTACTGAATAAGTATTTTAGCAGTGTTAATAACTTAGGAGCAAATATCCTATTAAGACTTTTCAAGTAAATTATACTTTTTCAAAATGCCCCGCAGTTGGTGGTAGCTTAAACCTAATATTTCAGCGGTTTTCTTTTGATTATATTGGCTTTGGGCTAAGGCACTTTTTAGCAGGTTAATCTCATAGTTTTCAGTATGCTCTTTAAAGTCTAATGGGAAGCGAATATCTCTGTCTGTTGCACTGGTGCTAACTGATGATGCTTCATTTTCAGTGGAGTCATCGGTTACTGGAACCGCGACTGAAGTATCGGGAGCTTGATGCTCTGTTTGCTGCCTTTCACGAGTTTTGATTCTTGATGTTGGTCGATAAGGAGAGGCAAAAGGATCGACAATAATGTGGTCAATTTCTTCACCTTCAGATCCTCGACGATAGACGCTGCGTTCGACCACGTTTTTAAGTTCGCGGATATTACCTGGCCAGCGATATGACATGAGTTGCTCTATAGCTACTGGACTAAAACCGCCAAAATAATCTAAATTCAGTTGCCTTGCCATGCTCACGGCAAAATGCTCTGCTAAAGGCATAATGTCTTCTGTGCGGCTACGAAGGGGCGGTAGGGTGATAACATCAAAGGCTAACCTATCCAGTAAATCAGCCCTAAATTCACCATTTTCAGCTAATGAAGGTAAGTCCTCATTGGCAGCACAAATTAACCTTACATTGGTATTAACTGTTTTACTGCCACCCACTCGTTCGAATTCACCGTATTCGATGACACGTAACAGTTTCTCTTGAATTAATCCTGAGGTATTGGCCAGCTCATCTAAAAATAAGGTGCCTTCATCGGCGCGTTCGAAGCGACCTTCATGTTTGCCTTTCGCGCCCGTAAACGCACCAGACTCGTGGCCAAACAGTTCGCTTTCAAGTAATGATTCACTTAATGAAGAGCAGTTTAATTTAATAAACTCTTTATCCCAACGGCCTGATAAATAGTGTAACCGCTCGGCGATTAATTCTTTACCTGTGCCGCGTTCACCAATAATTAATACCGGCTTAGAAAGTGGGGCAACTTTAGAAACATGTTCTAATACCTCTAACAAAGCATTAGATTGTCCGATAAGATTGTCTTGCTCAAATTGTTTAGTCACTGTAATTTTTAGTCTATTACGCTAACAAGTGGTGAAAATCATAATAGTGGGCTGCGGCATTAAAAGAAAGAAAAAGTTAATATTTTGGTTATGATGTTGAATTGTCTGGTTTTTTAAAAGTTGGCACAACTCGTGAATAGTAAACTTCGACATTAACAATATTTTTGAGGGACACATTATGGGAATCTTCTCACGCTTTGCAGATATCATTAATTCGAACATCAGTGCTTTACTTGATAAAGCTGAAGATCCAGAAAAAATGGTACGCCTGATCATTCAGGAAATGGAAGACACGTTAGTTGAAGTACGCTCTACTTCTGCAAAAGTATTAGCAGAAAAGAAAGAATTACTAAGACGCATTAGCCGAGTTCAAGAGCAAGTGATTGATTGGCAAGCTAAAGCTGAATTAGCTTTATCGAAAGATAGAGAAGACTTAGCAAAAGCTGCGCTAATTGAAAAACAAAAAACGGTTTCATTATTAGAAACCCTTGAGATGGAACTTCAAGTAGTAGAAGAGCACATTGCTCGTCTTAAACACGAAGTTGAACAGTTACAAGAAAAACTGAATGATGCCAGAGCACGCCAAAAAACCATTATTATGCGCAAGCAAACTGCCACTTCACGTTTAGAAGTTAAAAAGCAGCTTGATTCAAGTAAAATTGATGATGCGATGGTGAAGTTTGAGCAATATGAGCGTCGCGTTGAAGGTTTAGAGTCACAAGTTGAAGCTTATGATATTGGTAAAAAGGGTAGCCTTGCTGATGAGTTTGCGGCACTTGAAGCTGAAGATTCAGTCAATGACGAACTTGAAGCATTAAAAGCGAAAGTGAAAGCTAAATCGCAACCTAAATCAAAAACTAAATCAGACAAGTAAACTTTTTCAGAGGTGAGTTATGGATATGGATCTTCTTATTGCCCCAATCATTATATTTTTAGTTATTGTGGCACCTATTTGGTTGATTCTTCATTATCGCAGTAAGCGACAAGTGAGTCAGGGGCTCACTGAAGAAGAGTTTACACAATTGAATGAATTAATTGCCCAAGCTGAAAAAATGGGCCGACGTATTGAAACATTGGAAGCTATTTTAGATACGGAAGCGCCAGAGTGGAGGGGGAAAGATGAGCACAGCTAACGGTCGCACATTATACCGTATCCCATCATCAGGCAAAATTTCTGGGGTATGTGCAGGGATTGCAGACTTTTTTAATCTTGAAACCTGGTTAGTCAGAGTGGTCGTAGTCTCAATATTTTTATTGGGTGGTTCTGGGCCTGTGTTTATTATCTATGTCGCCTTATGGATGATATTAGATATTAAGCCTGAAGATACAACACATGCCAAAGGCCACAAAGATATTGAAGTGAAGAAAAAGGTTTGGCAGGCAGGAGAGCCGGCAAAACGTGCCTTACATGATGTAAATAGTCAGTTTTATGCACTTGAAATTAGACTGCAACGACTTGAGCGCCATGTCACTTCCGATAATTTTGATTTGAAAAGAGAAATTAATAATCTTTAACTCGATTCAGACGACTATCTTCATATAATTCCAATGGGCGGTTTACCGCCCTTGTGTTTTTTTAGCAAAGACTTGATTATCAGTACTTGAAAATATTTTTCATCCCTATTTTGCTTATTCCTTAATTTGAGATTAACTATGAGCTTTATTGATCGTTCAATTAATAAAATTTCCCAAAAAACTCATCAATTAGTTCATCGCTCAACCGATCGGCATGTTCGTTTAGCCGTGACCGGTTTATCAGGGGCGGGTAAAACCGCCTTTATAACAGGGCTGGTTAATCAAATGCTCCATGCGGGGCTGCAATCAGAAAAAAGCCAAACTCAAAACCCATTGCCTTTGTGGCAAGTGTGCCGTGAAAATCGTTTGATAGGCATTAAACGCGCCATGCAACCTGATTTAGCCATTGCCAGTTTTGACTATAAAGGAGCGATGACATCATTAACCCAGTCGCCTGCAACTTGGCCTGCATCAACCCGTAATATCTCTGAGTTAAGGCTAGCGATTAAATATCGTCCTCAAAAGGGCATATTGGCAAAACTTGCTGATACTGCCACCTTGTATGTGGATATTGTTGATTACCCAGGTGAGTGGTTATTGGATTTACCAATGATGAAGCAAAACTTCATCCAGTGGTGTGAGTCACAAATTGACGTTAAGCACCGATTAGCTGCCTCAAGCTATTATCCGCAGTTTGTTAGTGTATTAGCTAACATCAATTTATCAGAAACTGCTGATGAGCATAAGTTAAAGCAGATTGCAGACTTGTACCAAACATTACTGGTCGACTTGGTTAACAACCAAGGCTTTTATCTTGCACAGCCTGGTCGAATGCTATTACCTGGAGAGTTTGCCGATACCCCTTTATTGGCCTTTTTCCCACTCATAAATCTCAGTAATGATGAATTAGCCAATTTAGAAAACGCTGCTGACTCTAGCTATTACCAAGTGCTAAAGCGTCGCTATGAAGAGTATGTTTCAGTGGTGGTTAAGCCGTTTTATCGGGATTATTTTGCTAGTTTTGATCGTCAATTGGTGCTGGTGGATTGCTTTAATGGCCTAAACAGCGGTAAAGCACAATTTGAGGATATGGGTAATGCACTCAATAGTATTGTCGAAAGCTTTCATTTTGGACAATCGAGTTTATTAAGGCGTTTGTTCTCACCTAAAATTGATAAGTTACTGTTTGCCGCCAGTAAGGTTGACAGGGTTACTCGTGATCAACAGAGCCATGTATTAAGTTTATTGACCGATATGCTAAAACACAGTCAGCACTTTGCTAACTATGAAGGCTGCGAAGTCGAAACGATGGCCATTAGCGCCATCAAAGCCACACAGCATGGCATGGTATCAACAACCAGTGGCGAGCAAGAAGTGGTCAGAGGCATAGATAAAAATCAGCAAATGCTCACCATATTTCCAGGCGAAGTGCCTCAGCGGTTACCCCAAGATAGCTTTTGGGACAAGCAAGGCTTTAATTTCGTGTCTTTTAACCCGCCTCGATTACCACAATCATCGATGTCCGACCCTCGTTTTGAGCATATTCGCTTAGATCATCTTTTACAGTTTTTGCTGGGGGATAAGTTGCAATAATATGAGTAACAATAATAGCAAGAGAACAGAGTTTGAAGACGCTCAACTTAAGCAGCAGCAAGTGTTTGATACTGAAACGCTTGATTCGGGTAAGGATCAAGACGTTAAAGGGTCACAATCATTTACCGATGTCGAGTTTATTTGTGAAACTAATTTAGCAAAACTCCCTGAAACCATCGATGAACTCGAGTCCATCGATAAGCTCGGCGCTAAGCCTAAAAAAATCTCAATGCTTGCCAAGTTATCATTGTTAGCTTTGATACTGGTGGTTATCGTTCAAACCATACAAGGGCTGCAAACAGCCTACCTGCAAAGCCCGTGGCTATTTGGTTTTTACGTGACAGTGGCGGGGATCATCATGGCGTGGGCTGGGGCAATAACCCTGTCAGAGTGGAAAAAACTGATAAAGCTTAAACATGTGGCCGATACCCAAGCCACAGGCGAGCGTTTAGCGTTAAGTATGCAGCGCGGTGAAGCCAGTAAGTTCATCAGCCCCTTATTGCAAAAATACCCAGATACCGAAGGTAAAAAGCAATACTTAGCCATTAATAGCGTTGAACATAATGACGCTGAAATGGTGATGCTATTTGATGAATTAGTTTTGTCTGAACGCGATGAAAAAGCCAAAAAAATTGTAAGTCGCTTTGCGGCGGAGTCGGCACTACTGTTAGCGGCGAGTCCTTTAGCAGTATTAGATATGGCGATTATTTTATGGCGTAATCAGCGCATGGTTAATGTTATTGCAGATGTATATGGCATTGAATTAGGCTATTGGAGCCGGATTAAACTGATAAAAAGTATCGTACTAAATATTGTTTATGCTGGCACCACTGAAGTGGTAACAGATTTAGGCACCCAGTTATTATCGGTTGAAATGACCGGAAAGTTATCAGCACGTTTAGCCCAAGGTTTAGGCGGAGGTTTATTAACTGCGCGACTTGGTTATCAAGCCATGAGCTTATGTCGGCCGCTAAGTTTTAAAGCGCAAAATCGCCCTAAATTGAGCCAAGTGCATCAGCAGTTGTTAGGCGAACTAAAAAGCTTTTCTGCGAGTGTAATGAAAACAAATAAAAATAAGCAAAAACAAACAGTAGAAAAATAATCTTACTTATTTTTTGCAAAAAATAAATTGTTTACTACAGTTTTATGTTAGCGATAAATGCCCTGTTTTTAATAGATCATTTTCTTGTTGAATAGGGTGTAACGCTGACAAATACCGACCATGGATAGGGAAGTTGGTCGGGTTATTAAATAGGACTTTAAGGAGTTAACAATGAAACATCCATTACTCATGGGCGTCATGCTCACCTGCGCGATATCAGCAGCAAGTATCAGTTTGGCTGTCGCCAAAGACACCACTAAACCAGCAGCACTCACTTCAGCTGAAATGTCTAAAACCACAGCCGTGAAAAGTAGCAATACAAAGATGGCTAAGGTGAATATTAATAAAGCGACAGCAGAGCAGTTACAAGCCCTCAATGGTGTTGGTGAAGCCAAGGCAAAAGCCATTGTGGAATATCGAAATAAATATGGTAAGTTCAAAAATGTCCAGCAATTAACCCAAGTTGCCGGTATAGGTGAAAAGCTGGTTGAGAAAAATGCTAAAGCGATAAGTTTGTAATTTATCAATTGACGACTTGGTATTAAAAAAGGGAGCTTTCGCTCCCTTTTTCAGTTTACAGATTCAATGGATGGTTACTGAGCGGTAAGTTGCTGACCGTTGACTTCAAAAGAATCTTCACCCATTAAATATAAGTAGGTTGGCATGATATCTTGTGCGGTTTTTAATGTTTGTGGATCTTCACCTGGGTAAGCTTTTGCGCGCATTTCAGTGCGGGTTGCACCAGGGTTAATACTATTTACACGCAGGCTAGTGCCTTCACATTCATGGGCAAGTACTTGCATCATGCCCTCAGTCGCAAATTTAGAGAACGCATAAGGTCCCCAATAAGCTCGTCCTTGACGACCAACACCGCTAGAAGTGAAGATAATAGATGCTGATGGTGCGCTGCGCATTATCGGTAATAAGGCTTTAGTTAAGATTACTTGGGCGGTGACGTTCACTTTCATTACATCTTCAAATGATTCAAGGTCGATATGTTCAAACGGCCCTAATGCGCCAAGTAAACTGGCATTATGCAGTAATCCATCTAAATGACCGAATTGCTCAGCGATAGTTTCGGCCATATCTTGATAGTTTTGCTCTGTGGCACCTTTTAAATCTAATGGCACAATAGCAGGTTTGGGATAACCAGCTTGTACTATTTCATCATAAACCGTTTCAAGTTTTTTAACTGTTTTACCTAGCAAAATAACGGTCGCGCCGTGTTTTGCGTAGTTTATCGCCGCAGTGCGACCAATACCTGCGCCAGCGCCGGTAACCAGGATTGTTTTATTTTTTAGTAAATCTTTTTTAGCTTGGTATTCCAACATGATTCAATTTTTCCTTGGACTGTAAAAGCATGTCAAATCTCGTTTCGAACAAAAGGTAAACGAACGTTTTAAACAATTGACTTATATTTGTTAGTGAATAGTATGTTTCTTTGTAACAAATTTGTGGCTAACTCTATAATTTTACGTTAACTTGAGATGAGTTAAGGGCAAAAATATGTCCTTATGGTCATGCGTTTACGCTATTGTGACCAATTTTTGGGGAAATTAAAATTATTACAACAAGATTTGGGGAAAAAAGATGAAAAGACTCATATTGGGTGTTGCTATTGCATCTGCTCTTGGGCTTAGCGGCTGTAGTGAAGATAGTTCTAACGAAGCAAAAGATAATGTAGAAACGCTAATTCCATTCTCTCAAGTGGTATTTGACCCTGCTGCAGGTGATGTGCCATTACCAAATGACCTTTTATTTAACGGAACACTTGATGGAACGCTAGCTATACCAGGTGAAGACGGTATTGATTATGTTGATCCATCGCTTGCTTTGGGGGCATTAGATGGCTGGTCAACTTCATCACCAATTTCGCTTAGTGTTGATTTAGCAACAGACTCTGATGGTGCAATGCTCACCCTTGATGAAGCCTCTGTTTCTCAACCTGGTGCAGTAAGATTATTTGAAGCCACTGTTGGCGGCGCTTTATCATCTGATCCTGAATGTAGCGATGCGCCCTCTGTATCAGCATGTAAAGTGGGTGATGAACTGCAATTTGGTGTTGATTTTGTGGCATTAGCTTCAGGTAATAAAATTGCAATCGTGCCTTTAAAACCGCTTAAAGCTAATCAATCTTATATTTACGCTACCACCACATTAGTTCAAGACTCTGCAGGCCGCGCCGTTGAACCATCGAGCACATATAATTTATTAAAACTAGATATCGACACTAAGCCTCTTGAAACACCTGACCAATTATTCCTTCAAGGTTTAGTTAATAGTTATGAAAAGGGCTTAGCAGCAGAGCATGGTGTTGATGCTGAAACTATTTCATATTCTGGTTTGTTTACCACCCAATCGGTTGCAGATGTATATGAAACCAGCAAATTATTGATGGCATCAAGCGATCCGTATAAACCTTCTTTTGTTCAACCGCCAATGCCTATGGATAATGGGTTTGGTGGCACGGTGACCGTTGCCCAAGCTGCGGGTTTAACTCCGGCAGATGGACTTGCCTATGTGGTTTCTGACATCGCTGAAATCTATACCGCTGTAGTACGTTTACCATTTTATGGTGATTGTTCATCTGCAAGTTGTGTTATTCCAATTGTAGATGGTGCGCCTACGGCGCCAAATGGTCGCTGGTTCGCACAAGGCGATAGCCCTGTATCGGTTTTATTAGCGCTTCAGGCTGGAACCATGAGCCAAGCTAACTTTGGCCAACAAGCTGTTGCACAAGGTGTTGACCCAGCGGCTGCATTGCAAAATCCAGCATTAATGGCTGGTAAAACGTGGAAATTGGATGATGGCACTGATGCCGATACCACAAAGCATTTAACCAAGTTTAATCCAATTCCAAAAATCATGGGTTATGAAGATGTCACGGTTCAAATTACTCTGCCAAATGCCGCTAAACTTGCCGCCTTTAGCGCACAAGCAGGGCTACCATTTGTAGCTCCAACTAACGGCTGGCCAACAACAATGGCATTGCATGGTTTAGGTGGCACTAAGCAAATGGCCTTAGCTTATGCGGGCACATACGCAGCAGCTGGTATTGCGACGATTGCCATTGATATGCCACTGCATGGCGATCGCTCGTATGATGCTGATGGCGATGGCATCTACGATATTTCAGCCACTAGTGATTTATTTGGCCCACAATATGCGAAAGGTAATCCGTTAGTGTTTGTCAACGTTGCCAGTACATTAACGGTGCGTGATAATTTCCGCCAAGCAACCATGGATCATTTAGGTCTACGTTTGTTATTAACGGGTATGTATTCGCAAATAGCGCAGACACCAGGTGCTACTCAAGTATTTGATATCAGCAAAATCAGTGCTCAAGGTTTAAGTTTAGGTGGCATTGTAGGTTCTACTTTTTCAACTTATGCATCTACTGGTTTAGTTAATCCTGCTGACGGTAGCGCATTACCAAATGCTTATGCTATTAATGCCGCATCTTTAGTTGCTCCTTCTGGTGGTTTAGCTGGTTCATTTGCTGGTTCTGCAACATTTGGGCCTGTACTATTTCAAACTGTGACAGCAACAGATGATTTCATGGCATTAGTTAAAGAAGCTAATGAGGGTGAGTTTGAACCTGGAACACCTGAGTACGCAGCGTTAGTACAAGCTGTATATGCTGAGTTTATTCCAACATTTGCCTTTGCAGTGCAAACGGCGGTTGATTCTGCCGACCCGATTAATCATGGGTCAATGTTAGCTGATACACAACTACCGGTTCATTTAATTGAAGTTGTAGGTGATGGTGCGGGTAACTTATCTGACCGAGTATTACCTAATCAGGTTGAAGGCTTCCCATTATCAGGAACAGAGCCGTTAATTGCAGCGATGGGCTTAGATTGTGTAAGTTCAACCAATGCAGGTTCTGGTGCGGTTCGCTTTAGTAAAGGTCATCACAGCTCTATTGTTAGCCCTGCTGAAATTGATGGCGTAACTGATGGTATGGCCGCTGCAGCGACAGTTGAAATGCAATCTCAAGTAGCGGCATTTGCTAAGTCAGCAGGCTTAGGTGCAGCAACGATTTTGGTTGATAACGACGAAGTGCTTCAAGCATGTGAGTAATAGAGATTAATAATTTAATCTTTTGATTAAAAACCCAGCATTTGCTGGGTTTTTATTGTCTACCGGGTTTAACTTCCTGCTAAGATAACGGCAATTAACTTTTCCCATTTGGAGTGTATTTTGGAGTTTTTATCCGAGTACGGCATGTTTCTAGCGAAAGCCGTCACTATTGTCGTTGCAATTCTTGCCGTTGTTATTGTGGTTTTAGCAAGCAGTATTAAACATAAAACTGAAAAGGGTGAGTTAAAGCTTACTGATGTTACTGATGAGCTAAAGGAACTTGAGAAAGAATTAAAGCAAGAGCTGCTGTCTAAAAAGCAATTTAAAGCTTATGAGAAAAAACTAAAAGCTGATGAAAAAGCGGCTGATAAAGAAGATGCTCCCACTTCAAAAGTATTTGTTATCGATTTTAAAGGCAGTATTGATGCAGGTGAAGTCGCCTCATTAAGAGAAGAAATTACTGCGGTATTAACCGTTGCTGATGAAAACGATCAAGTGTTAGTGAATGTTGAAAGCGGCGGCGGAATGGTGCACGGCTATGGTTTAGCCTCTAGCCAGTTAGACCGCTTGAAGCAAGCCAATATCCCACTGACTATCTGTATTGATAAAGTGGCAGCCAGTGGCGGTTATATGATGGCCTGTGTTGCGAACAAAATTGTTGCCGCGCCATTTGCGATTGTGGGTTCAATTGGTGTTGTTGCCCAATTACCAAACTTTAGCCGTTTACTTAAAAAACACGATATTGATTACGAGCAGCATACCGCTGGTGACTTTAAGCGGACTTTAACCGTGTTTGGTGAAAATACTGATGAAGGTCGTGAAAAGTTCCAACAAGAGTTGGAAGAAACCCATGTGTTATTTAAACAGTTTGTCAGTAAGTACCGTCCAGATATGGATATTGCAAAAGTCGCAACCGGCGAGCATTGGTACGGTCAACAAGCGATTGAATTAGGCTTAGTTGATGCTATTTCTACCAGTGATGATGTGGTGCTTGAGTTAGCCAAAAAACACCAAGTCATTAAAATTAAATATCAAATGAAAAAGAAACTGGCTGATAAAATTGCCCATGGCGCTTCTTTATCGGTTGATAGTGTATTAAACCGTTTGATGGAGCGTGATAACGCTGTTAAATAAGCCATTTAGAATAGGGTATCGATGCAAAGAGAATTAGGCTACAAGGCAAATATGATGGTAGGGGATCAATGTTACCCTGCCTTTGAACTACGGAATTTGCTTAACTTTATTGAACTGCATCTTGGCGACGTTGTCGCTACTGATATCTATTTAAAAATTGGCTTAGGGCCGCAAGAACTCAACGCCATGCAGTTTGTTTATGTATGGCAGGTTGAGTATGCCATGGAAGTGTTAAGAACGACCTCGCCAGATCCTGAAATTGGCGCTCGATTGGGCGCCAGTTATCAAATTGCCAGTCTTGATGTGTTACTGCCTTTCTTTGATAAATTTACCACCTTAAATCAATGCCTACTGTTTGTGATCAAAAACCCTGATTTAGCGGGTAGCTTTGCTGATACTGTTATTCGTTTTGATGAGACTAGATTATGGGTAAGGTGGCTCAATACCGGAAAAGCTAACGCCCAAAAGTTTGCTTTTCAATTTCAGCACAGTGTTTGTGCGTTATTAGGCGCAGCAAGGCAGTTAGTGGCTTCAACTGTGGTTATTGATGAAATTCATATGGCAGAGCCTCAATGTAACACTGAGTTTTTAAGTGCAGAAACCGGCGCTAAAATTGTGTTTGATTGTGATTTCTATGAGTGGGGTATTGATATTGCTATACTCAATACACCGCTAAGTTATCAATTTGACCACCTTGCCTTAGCCGCTTCGGTGCCAGATGGCGTGTCATTTATTGAGCCGCTGCTGACAGATATTCGCCTATGCATGCCTAAGCCACCCAAGCTTGAACAATTGGCAGAAAAACACCATATGAGCGCCCGAAGTTTACGCCGAAAACTATCGGCTGCGGGAACCAGTTATCAAAAGCTGGTGGATCAAGTGCGCTGCCAAGCAGCGATAAATTTAATTTTAGCAAATGAGTTGAGTGCAGAAGACATATCTGAAGTGCTCGGTTATGGCGATGTTAGCCATTTCAGACAAAGCTTTAAGCATTGGCTTGGCTATCCACCCGGTCACTTCTTAAAGCTTAATCTTGTCAGTTAACAGTCTTTAGTTTTCCTATTTCATTGCTTAATCATTCATTATTTAACGGTGCACTCTGCTACAGCTAATTTAACTGCACGTTGCAATGGTGATAGCCATGTCATCAATCCAGCGTTTAATTAAATCAGCGCCTTCAATGTGGGTCATTTCTCGGCCAATGGGCGGCATTCTATCTTTAGGGCTTAACAGTGTTTGTCGATAATGCACAATAGAGCGCTCGCCATTGCCAGGAACAATGTCATAAGCAAGCCCATTAGGGCCGCCATCCCAACCTGGTGGCTGCTTACAAACGCCATACTCAAATGAAGTATGATCAATATGATACTCAAGTCTGAGGCCTGAAATGCTGGCAAAGCCCTCTGCGCTATGACAATGGGCGCAATTCACATCGAGGTAGCCTTTAGCGCGGCTGGTTAATTCTGCTGTTTCATCATTAATGGCAAAAGATTGTGCAACGCTGTTAAGCGCGGGTAAGTTTATTAACTGGCCTTGCTGTGCCCACTGAGTCAGTTGATTAATGGGGGTGTTGTTACTGTCTGTTATTTGGCGGTTTAATAAATGGGCTTTAAGTCCAATAGGCTTTATGTTGCTGCTTCCTTGCTCATTAACTTGATGGCAAATTTTACATTCAGCTTTGCTGGGAATGTGATAATCAAAACTAATCGATTCGCCCTGATTATTCATGGTGTGGGCCACATTCGCGCCAGCGATAACAAGTTTAGCTTGGCCTTGAAGCCATTGGTAGGCTAATGCTGTCCAGCCCGTTTCTCGATGGATTAATAGCCGTGTTTCGATTAATTTCTCATTATCTGCGCCACTATTTTGGGTATCAAAAGGTAACGCAAAGCTTTTAACTAATACACTACCAACGGGTAATTCGAATTGGCTTTGGGCTTGAAAGCTGATTGCTTGATCATCAGGTAAAAAAATGAACCGATATTTACTGGCGTAATTGGAAAATAACTCAGTAGATAGTTGGTAAAGCATACCAGGACTTCGTGGTGATTCAGTTGGTTTGCTTGGGTCGATAAACAAGCTGTAATCCGCTAGATTGTCACAATCTGCGCTCATTAATGCGGGCCAATTCACTTCGCTATTGTTTTGTAAACATAGCTCATCTGGCGCTGTCTCGGGATCCTCTGGCACTGATACAGGTGGCGTTGGCGTATCAAGGATATTGTTATCGTTATTATTCTCTTTTGAGTCAGATCCGCCGCAGGCTATTAGCGACAAACATAAACTAATAACAAGTATTTGATGGGCTTTAAAAACAAACATTGATGACATCCTTGTATGAATAGAATGTACGATGAAAAAGCCGAGTTTCCCCGGCTTATTTGGTTTGATATAACCCGTGTTTACATTACATGGGTTAAAGCTTACTTAGGAGCATGATGCTGCAGGTAATCGCTTAATCCACTCGTTGATGAGTGCAACACCTTCATCATGGGACAAGCTACGGCCAATTTCAGGCATACGATCGCCAGGTTCATTGGTTTCCATACGGAAATGTAAGATTGACTCTTCAGGATTACCCGGAACCACATCAAAACCTAAGCTGCCGCCGCCATAAGCAACAGGTGACTTACAAGTACCATGAGAAAATCCTGCATCTTCATCATAACTGCGCCAGTACTCAAGCTTTAAGCCTGTGTTAGAGGCATTACCTTCAGGTCGATGACAATGGGCACAGTTAATATCTAAGTAGCCTTTAGCAGCGGCCATAAGCTCAGTATCCGACATAGAATCAATATTTGCTTCATCGCCACCTTGGAATTTTGGCACCATAGGGACAGTGTCTAATTCTGGCACGCCTTGTAAAATACCTGCCGCTTGCCATTTCGCGAGTTGATTCATTGCTCCATCAGCATATGGGTAAGTTTTATTAAGGTGACGAGCTTTAGGTCCAATGGGCATAAATACCGCATTACTGTCTTCATCGGCTTTAAATTGATGACATTGCTTACATTGATTCATGCTGGGTACGACGTAATCAAATGCCAATTCAGCGCCTTTGTGAGTAATGGTTTTTCCTTGAATCGCGCCCGCTTTAGCAATAACAGCATCGGATTTATCGGCTTTCCAAACATAAGGCAGCGCTGTCCAGCCAGTGTCACGATGGATCAGTAATCGTGTTTCAATTAAATCCTCGTTTGCAAATCCACGATTATTAGTGTTTGTTGGTAAAGAGAAGGTTTTACTGATCACTGTGCCTACAGGGAAGTCGAATGATTCATTTTCGCTGTAGTCGGCGATAGTGCCATCAGGTAAATACACAAAGCGATATTTACTGGCATGATCGGTAAATAATGGCGTATTAAGATCATAAGGTAAGCCACCCGAGTTTGGCCCATCGGTTGGATTAGCCATATCTGCAAATAGATTATAATCAGACAGGTTAGGGCAGTTAGCTTTTAGTAGTGCATCCCAGCTGACATTATCACCACTGGCTTCACATAAGGCTAAATCACCATCGCCTTCAAGGCCGCCTTCACCTTCACCAATAGAGCCACCGCCACCGATTAAAGTGCCGCCATCACAACCTGCGGTATCATCATCAACACCACAGCCAAATATCTCATCACCAAAGGTAACGGTATGAACAGGTAGGCTCACTTGGGCGCAGTTCATTAAGTCCATTTGCGTTTTTTCATAAAGCACATCGGCAATACTGGCATCGGTATTATTATTGGCATATAAACGGCCAATACTTACCTCACCATTATTTTGCGCACACACGTTATCACTGCCATCGGCTGCAAAAGGTAACTCCTGTAAACCTAAATAGGCCGCGGTGCCGTTGTTAGAGAACATCTCACCTAAACCATCATATAAAATCCCCGGTAATGCGCCGTGGGTTAATACATAAGCGGTGATGATATCTTTAATTAAATAGCCTTTTGGCTTAGTGCCATAATCGCTGATCACGTTGTCATGAATTGAGATATTACGCGGTGTTGGACGCCAGCCATCATCAATAGCTTGGCCTGGTTGACCATAATTACCCACAAAAGTACTGATATCGGGCTCAGCAATAAAGAAGCTCGAAATAGTTAAGCCAACCGTGTCGTGGTTTGTAATTTCATTATTAAAAATTTCTACATCGTCAGTGGATAACACAATCACCCCAGTTCCGGGTGGCACAATATGTACCCCTGCTGGGTTTGATGATGCGTTAGCAAAGTTCAAGGTATTATTATCGTAAACCTTGTTATTAAAAATACGTACGCTTGAACCATATCTATGGTTATTAATCGGTAAATCGAAGACTAAAATACCGCCGGTATTACCCATGGCCTCGTTATCGTAAACGTCGGCATATTTAGAGTTTTCAATTTCAATGCCGGCGACGTTTTCTTTAGCGATATTGCGGCGCACTACAATATATTGGGATTGGCCAACGTAAATACCGGCATCAGCACTACCGCGAACATAGGTATCTTCAATAAGAATGTTTTCACACTCTACAGGATACAAACCATAAGCACCGTTGCCTTCATCAAGTTCGCCTTCCCAAATGGTTGCCAACCTTCTTAAAATAATGCCATTGGTATTTTTGAGTTTAATACCGTTATTTTTGGCTTCGTTAACGGATAAGTCTTGAATAATAATGTTCATGGCATTTTGAACAAAAATACCATCACCCGAATTGGCCTCAGAAAAATCCAACACGGTTTCATCTTGGCCGTAACCCATAATGGTAATATTTTTGGCAAAACTGCCGTCGCCGTCTACATCACCATCAAACAGTAAGGTTGATTCTATTTTGAAGTTACCTTTGGGTAATACGATAACGTCATTACTTTGGGCGTTGATTAATGCTTCTTGAATACTGATAGTGAGGTTATCACCCGCTTCGACCATGATGGCACCTTCAGGGAAGGTGGGACCGGTTTCTGCTGGTGGTTGAACAACGGGTGGGATTTCGGTGATCTGTGAATCGTTATCATCTGAGCCGCAGCCCGCTAAACTGATTGTGACAGCTGTTGCTACAAGTGTAGGTACCAGCCAAGGCTTTGTCTTGTTGAACATAGCATCTCCTGCTTTTTATTATTTATGTCCTACTCCAGCGTTATACGCCCAAAGGAGTGGATACGATTTATTCGTATGTTGTTCAACATGCCTTGGAGGACACTTGTTAATCAATGTGAAATCTGGCCACATTTATTTAACAAGTTTTTTTGATGTATCTTGCACAAGGAAGGATGATAAAAAAGGAGCAATAAAAAACGGCAGCTAGGCTGCCGTTTATGGGGAGAATAGAGTTAATTATGCTTTATAGCTAAGGTGTTGATGGAAGCCTACAGTTAAATCGATGTGCTCTTTATCAAAGTCGATGTCACTGATAAATTTACGCATCGCATCTTCAACTTGGTTCATAAAGCGGCCATAACCACCATCAGCAATATCACTATCACCCGCAACAATGACAAAGCGTATTGCTTCAGTAATGACATTTCCATCCCAATGACAGATAGGCTCAGCATCTGTGGCACTAGGGTCAAAACCGATCATTTGAAATTCAGCGGTACTTTGTAAATCTTCAAACTTACTATTACGTACTAAAGGTACTTTACCATTAGCAACCACGGCTAATTTATTCAGTTGTTTTGAGCGAGCAGCGTCAATAAATTTTTGGCAAACCTTTTGGTAACTATCGCTAAAATCATTGCGGTTTTCTGCAAGTAGCTGATTTTTAATTCGGCGACCAACAGGCATAGTGATCTGAACGTAAGAAAGTGCACTGACATCTTCTGGTAATGGGCAGTCACGATGCTGGTAGCGGCTATTAAGCGCTCTTAGCTTATAACCGTAGGTTTCTTTATGACCTTTATTTTTGGCAAATAGATCATAAGAAATATGCTGGTGATCGCGTATTTTGGTTGCCAGCTTCTGAGTGGGTAACTGTGGCATTAATGCCTCAGTAAACTCACGAATACGAGCATGAAAGTTTGCTGCTTTGCTGCGAATTTCATCACCCGTTGCTAAAAAGACCACTTTAAGTTTTTTAGCGCGATAATCAGGAATCATGTGTAAACGGTTTGCTTCATGATGCACCGGGTTATAGAAAAATCGTAACTGCTCTTGGGTTGAAAAACAGTAAACCTCATTATGAAAACGCACAACAGGGAGTTTATCTGTCGCAACAACATGGACATTATAAAGTTCAAATTTATCCGCGGTTTGAAAAACCAGCTTAGAAAACTCTTGGTAGCAGTTTTCTAACGTTTCATAATGAGCGATAAACTCATCGGTAAGTGGGAAACCAACGGTAATATATTGATTTTTTCTGGTCGTAGTAGGTAGGTAAACTTTCTTTTGCCGACTGATAGCCATGAGATTTCCTTGTAGTCATAAACAAAATACCAAACCTTATTGCTCAAAAACTGTCATTAAGGATTAGTATTTTAGAACGTTTGAACAAAGTTATTTGTGTATCATTCTAAATCCTAAACCTTAAAATAAAATTACTATTTTAGGCTTTTGTTCTCATTTTTGACTAAATGTTTTAACCTCTGTTACTTTTTTACTGCATCGATGATCCATGGACTCATCCATTGCGTAATTTTAGGCTGGGCATCCTCATTAGGGTGAATGCCATCTCGTTGCATTAAGTCAGGGTTAGGAGCGATTTCCTGCATAAAAAATGGGATCAGTTCAATATCATAATCACTGGCCAATTGATGATAAACATCATTAAACATTTTAGTATATCGAGGACCATAATTTGGCGGCACCATGATTTCAGTAAGTAACACATCGGCGCCACTTTGTTGAGATAACTCAATCATTTTTGTAAGATTTGATTTCAGCTGTTTTGGGGGGAACCCACGTAGACCATCATTACCACCAAGCTCAATAACAACAAGGTCAACAGGGCTCGAAGCCAGTAGATCTGGTAGTCTACGTAATCCGCCAGCTGTGGTTTCACCGCTGACAGAGCCATTAATAATTTGGTATTCGGGCAGGTCATTACGTAACAATTGTACCCAACCTTGCTCTTCCGACATGCCATAACCTGCACTTAGACTATCGCCAAGGATTAAAACCGTGGCAGCATAGCTAGGTGTCAATGTTAACAACGCGGATGTGACCAGTGTTGAAAACGACACTGCAGATACCACAACTAAGATGAAAGCCGCATTAAGCAGGCGTTTCGCCGGTAATAATAAGAAGGATCGTATGTCTACTAATTTTGCAAATAATTCCAGTGCCATTAATGTAACTAACCTCAATAAAACAGTGGTGACCCAAGAGGGGGAGCTCACTATCCTCAACGGCATTAATATGGATGTCAAGCAGGGAGACAGTATTGCTATTCTTGGGCCTTCTGGATCTGGCAAGTCAACCTTACTGGGTTTACTGGCTGCGCTTGATACGCCAACATCGGGTGAGATCTATCTTGATGGCCAAGCATTATCGGGCCTGAATGAAGAGCAAAAAGCCGCCTTGAGAAAACAAAAGGTCAGTTTTATTTTCCAATCTTTTATGTTGGTCGATACCCTTACCGCACTTGAAAATGTCATGCTGCCAGCGGAGCTTGCTGGTGTCAGCAATGCTAAAGAAAAGGCCCAAAGCATGCTGGGCAGAGTGGGGCTTTCCCATCGTTTGACCCATCTTCCTAAGCAATTATCGGGCGGCGAACAACAACGTGTGGCTATTGCTAGAGCCTTCATTTGCGAGCCTAAAGTGTTATTTGCTGATGAACCTACCGGAAATTTAGACAGTGTAAACGGCGATAAAATTGCTGATATGTTGTTTGCCTTAAACCAAGAAAGTGATACCACGCTGGTGTTAGTGACCCATGATCTTGAATTGGCTAAACGCTGCAAACGTCAACTGGTGATGGAAAATGGTCATTTGTCTGAACCTGCGATAACGGCTGCAAACACTAACTCGACGCTTGAAAACGTCACCGAGGAGGCCAGCTAATGGAGTTACAATTAGCGTGGCGTCTGTTTAAAAGAGAATTAATGCAAGGCCAGCTAGTACTAATTGTATTGGCGATAACCTTGGCTGTGTTATCGGTCAGTGGTCTTGCTCGAGTGAGTGAGCGATTACAAGTTGCCATTAATGGTGAGGCGGCTAATTTTATCGCCGCTGATCGCATTATTGATTCACCTGTTAAAATTGATGACAAGGTATTGGCGATAGCAGAGTCATTATCGGTTAACTATGTCACCAATATGAAGTTTAACTCCATGGTTTACTCGGGTGACAAATTTCAACTGGTGACCATAAAAGCTGTTGCTGATGGTTATCCACTGCGGGGCGAAATAGAGCTATCATCAGGCGCGACTCAAGCACTGCCCGCTAAAGGTGAGGCGTGGTATGAAAATCGCTTAGGGGGGTTACTGAATTACCCCAAAACCCTTGAACTGGGTAATATAGAGCTTAATTTAAGCGCTGAGATTAGTCGTTTACCCGATGCAGGCTTTAATCCTTTTGCATCATCACCAGTACTTTTAATGCGTCTTGATGATGTTGACTCAACAGGCATTATCCAACCAGGTAGTCGAGTCAGTTATATTTATCAATTTGCTGGCGATGCAGCGCAATTAACCAAGTTTGAAAACCAAGTTAAACCGCTATTAAATAATAGTCAGCGCTGGGTAGACGTTCAAAGTGGTGATTCACCGATTGCCTCTGCGGTAAAACGTGCCGAACGCTTTTTATTGCTGGCAAGCTTGTTAGGTATTGCCCTTGCGTGTGCAGCCATTGGTATTGCCGCTCAGCGCTATTGTCAGCGTCATTATGATGTGGTGGCGATGCTTAAAACCTTTGGCGCTTCAGCTAAGCAAATCCGCAGCTTGTTTGGGTTGCACCTCATGTTGGTAACGGCATTAGGTATTGTCTTAGGTTTAATCGGTGGTGTGCTACTGGATATTGGTATTACCCAGTTTTTACCTGCTGAAATAGCGGCTTATTCTCCGCCTTATAGCCGACCAATTCTTCTGGGTGTCAGTACCGGGCTCATCAGTGCATTTATGTTTTCTGCCTATCCATTGATGCGTTTGTTAGCTATTCCACCATTACGGGTATTACAGCGTCAATTAGAAGGCTTACAGCTAGGCATGTGGCTGCATTTGTTGCTGAGTTTAGGGGCGATGGCGCTACTGGGCTACTTATATTCACGCAGTATTGAACTGACCATGACTGTGGTGTTGGCTGTATTGTTATTGGGAGTGCTGCTTAGCGTGCTGGGCTTTGTGATGATCCGCCTTGGTCACAGCGTTGGCATGAAAACCACCAACCCATTTCAGTTAGCATTAGCGGGTCTGCGCCGCAGAGCTAGACAAAATGCAGTGCAGTTGGTTGGGTTTAGCAGCGCATTAGTGCTTTTACTGACCATTTTGGCGTTAAGACAAGACTTACTCAATGAATGGCAAAAACAATTACCTGAAAATGCGCCTAACTATTTTCTGGTCAATATCGCCCCAGAAGATGCTAAGCCATTAGATGACTTCTTAGACACTAACAAAATTATCGCGACCGATATTTACCCTGTGATCCGTGGTCGCTTAACTCATATTAATGATGAAGAGTTGATCTCGCGAGATGAAGAAAAGTCTGGCATAGAAGGGCGAGTCGGTATTTCAAGAGAGTTAAATCTGACTTATCGTGACGCCTTGCCGCCTAACAACGACATCACTGAAGGCACATTTAATCAAGCAGATGATGAGGTGTCGGTCGAGTCAGGTGTAGCAGAGCGCTTAGGCTTAGCCCTTAACGATACCATGACCTTTACTATGGATAATCGGGCGGTTACCGTTAAAGTGACCAGCTTTAGACAAGTACAGTGGGAAACCTTGCAACCTAATTTCTTTATGATATTTAGGCCTAAAGCCTTAGAAGGTTTTTCGTATACTTCTATGGCGAGCTTTCATTTAAATGATGAAGACTTGAAACAGGCGGGCAGTTCGCTAACTGCAAATGCCGTGGTATTGCAGTTAATTCAGCAGTTCCCGACAATTTCGGTTATCGATGTTGGCGCTATGGTGCAGCAACTTAGACAGATTATTGACCAAGTGTCATTGTCGCTTACCTTAGTGTTGGCATTGGTGTTACTGGCAAGTGCCTTAGTGCTGATAGCCCAAACAGAAGCAGGGATGGCAACTCGCCAGCGGGAGCTTGCGGTGCTGCGCACGTTTGGCGCATCGGGCTGGTTACTTCGCTCGGCAACAGGGCTTGAATTTGCCATTTTGGGGGCTATAGCAGGCCTTTTAGCGGTGATTGTCGCTGAGTTTGCGCTGTACATGCTTAAAACCCAAGTGTTTGAACTTGTGGTTTACATGCACTGGCCGTGGTGGGCTATCGCCCCAATAGCGGGCGCTGCGGTGGTATCATTCTTAGGCATGTGGCGCTGCAGACAGTTACTTAATCGCTCCTGCGGTGAGTTACTAAAAGCAGGCTAGTTTAGCTGCCTTAACCATATGTGCAGAAGATAATAAAAAATAGGGAGCGTGACTCCCTATTTTTTTATGCCTTATTTCTAATAAAAGGAGTTTGAAGCATGTTTGCGGTGATATTTAAAGCAACGGTTGGACAACAAGATAAGCATTATTCAGATACTGTTGCCGTGATGAGGGACCTAGCGTTTAACCACTATAATTGCATCGATTTTGTTGCGGTATCAGAAGGGGATAAGGAAATCGCGATTTCATATTGGCATTCAGAAGCTGATATTCAAGCTTGGCATCAAGATTCAAAACATGCCGTTGCGCAAAAGTTAGGTCAAGATAAGTGGTACCGCGCTTACACGGTTGAAGTTGTCGAAATTAAAAGGCAATATTCCTTTGATAATCAATAGTTGTTAACTTAGTTCTACAAGCTTTTTACTGCTATTAATCGAATCATTTAATTATCAAAGTGAGTTAGTTTTATAACCTGCTGTTATTTAAAATTTGCTATGCTATCAAAACTAAAGATTAGCAGAGCGCGTCATCTGCACTTGCTGCTTGAATAACAAAGGTGACTTTGATGATTAATCAAAAATGGTTAACAACTTTTTTAAAACTAGCTGAAGTAGGCCACTTTACCCAAACTGCTGAGCAGTTATTTATGACTCAACCGGGTGTGAGTCAGCATGTGCAGAAATTAGAAAAGCAGTTGAACGTGAAGTTAATCGAACGCTTTGGTAAGCGCTTTGAGTTAACTTCCGCAGGCATGCAGCTTCAAGAATATGGTCAATCCTTAGTTAAAGAACAGCAGCAATTATTAACTGATTTACAGCTTGATTCAGAACATGTGGGTGAGTGCCGCTTTGCTTGCTCAGGTTCATTGGCATCCTTGTTATATCCACACTTTATTGATTATCAAATCCAACATCAGCAGCTGAGTGTTTCAATCGAAGCTGGACCCAATAGAAGGATAATAGAGCTGCTAACCAATAATGATATTGATATTGGCATTGTGACCCAGTTTGTATCCGATCCCGAGCTTGAAGTGTTAGCCATTGGTTATGAGCACCTTTGCCTTGTGGTGCCGAAAAGTGAATCAAAAACGGTAATAAATTATGATGAGTTAATGGCATTGGGCATGGTTGCTCACCCAGATGCGATGCATAATTGGCAGCAAGTGGTGGCTAATAACTATAAAGATAAACAAGCAATAGAGGTTCGGGTTGTCAGTTATGTTAATCAACTTAACCAAATTTTGTTGCCAGTTTCAAAAGGCCTAGGTTTTACTGTGTTACCTGAGTTTGCAGTAAAAAGCTTTAGTGATGTAGCGGCAATATCGATTGCTAAGCTTGATAAGCAGGTAAAAGAGCCCTTGTACATGATTTATAAAAAACATCGACCTTTACCAAAACGTTACCAGTGGTTTATGGATAAAACCACTGAGCTGGTTAACAGTAAATAGTGTTCTTGAAGACCACAATAATCAGAACTGCACATATCCAAGTGATTAGGCATTAAAAATTGAATCTAACGCTGGGTCAATATGGGTATATTTGAAATTGAATCCAGACGCTAATGTACGTTTTGGCAATACAAATTGCCCTTCAACAATTAAGTCTGCCATTTCGCCCATCGCTAACCGCAATGCTAATACAGGTGTCGGGATTTTAGCTGGGCGCTTTAAGGTAAAGCCTAATGATTGCGCAAATTGCTTGTGATTAACGGGGTTAGGGGCCGTAGCATTGAAAATACCCTTAGCATCGTTTGAGTTAATTAAGTGTTCAATCAAATGGGTTAGGTCATCAATGTGGATCCAGCTAACCCCATGGGTGCCTTTACCAATAGGGCCACCTAAGCCTAATTTAAACGGTGGCAACATTTTCGCTAATGCACCGCCATTTTTACCTAATACAATGCCAATTCTGAGCACACAGACACGGGTATTTTCTGACTGGGCTTTTAAGGCTAAGTGTTCCCATTCACTACAGACCTGATGACTAAATTCATCATGGGCTCGGCTATGCTCGTCAACAGGCTCTTGGCCTTGACGACCATAAAAGCCGATGGCAGAGGCGCTAATAAAACTTGCTGGTGGGGTGGTGCTTTGTTGGATAAGTTGGGTCAGTCTGGCGGTTATATTCCAGCGACTATCGCAAATAAGTTGCTTTTGTTGTTGGCTCCAGCGTTTGCCGACAATGGGCTCGCCAGCTAAATTTATCACGCTGTCAAACTCGTTAAGATTATCTAAGGCATCAAGCCCTGATAAGTACAGATGTTTATTACCCAGCACGGCTTCAGCATGCTCAATATTACGGCTGACAATAGTAAGTTGGTGCTCTTGTAGTAAATGCACTAATTGTTGGCCAACAAAACCTGTCGCACCAGTCATTAAAATTTTCATATTGCCTCACCACTTATTTTGCCAACATGGGTAATATTACGAGATTATTACGTGTTTAGATCAATGTTAACTGACTTCTATAGCATCCAAGTGAATAATTGACGCTTTAAGATACCATAGGGCCGTTTAAAGCATTTAAACACAAAAGATAACAGGTATAATCAATAACTTTGTAGTGAGTTATTTTGTTTTTTCAATTAATTACGCATATAGTTTCAACTTAACAAATCTTAGTTTATTTCATGTTTAAGTATAAAAGGGTTAAATTATGAATGGAGGTAATTCCTCTTCAATTGCGTTACGTGGCTTTGCCATCATGGCGTGTTTAGTGGTGATCCTTGCCGGCATTAAAACAGCAAGTCCAATTGTGGTGCCGTTTGTATTATCTGCATTCTTAGCCGTTGTTTGTAACCCCGCCATTGAATTTCTGAGCCGTTTTAGAGTGCCTAAATGGTTATCCATTATATTGTTGATGCTAGTGATAGTACTTATGGGGTTATGGTTGGCGAGTTTAGTCGGCAGCTCTATTAATGAGTTTTCTAAACAAATGCCCGTGTACCGACTGCAATTAATTGAGCAGTTTTCATGGATATTAGACAAGCTCAATGGCTTAAATATTAATATCTCTAAAGAGAAAGCCTTAGAATACTTTGACCCCGGTATGGCATTAAGCATGACTACCAATATGTTATCAGGCCTTGGTAATGTGATGGCAAATCTATTCCTGATCATCTTGACCATCATCTTCATGCTGTTTGAAGCGCAATCATTACCGAAAAAGTTTCATTTTGCCTTAGACGATCCAGACATGCGCTTAAAGCAAATTGATAAATTTTTGCATTCAGTTAATCAATATATGGTGATAAAAACCCTCGTCAGTATTGGCACCGGTATTATTGTCGGTATTGGCTTGAGTATTATTGGGGTTGACTACGCATTATTGTGGGCAGTGTTAGCCTTCCTGTTTAACTATATTCCCAACATTGGTTCTATAATTGCTGCTATTCCAGCGGTACTATTGGCATTCATTCAAATGGGGCCCGGGGCTGCAGGTGTTACGGCTTTATTATTTTTAGGCACAAATACTGTCATGGGTAATGTGGTTGAACCTAAATTTATGGGCCGCGGTTTAGGCTTATCAACCTTAGTGGTGTTCTTGTCATTAATTTTTTGGGGCTGGTTACTTGGCTCAGTAGGGATGCTGTTATCTGTACCACTGACTATGATTGTCAAAATTGCATTAGAGTCCAGTGACAGTGGTAAGTGGTTGGCTATCTTGTTATCTGATGAAATCCATGATGAAGATGACAAAAATGGGGAATTAGTTGCCCGAGTAGAAGAAGCCGAACAAACAACAGATGAAACCCCATCTGAAAAGTCCGAAAATGGTCATGTTTAATTTACATAAATGAGCGTTATAAATGAATTCAAATGATTCAAATTTTCCTGCGGTTAACGCATTAGCCCAAGCACAATTAGGTGATGACCTTTGTCGCTTATTTCATGGTCGCGGGGGGCTCTTTAGCGGTTATGAGCATATTTGCTTAGACTGGTTTAACCCTGTGTTACTGCTTACCAGCTTTAAAGAGCTGCCAGAATCAGAAAGACAGTCAATGGTTGCTGATATAGAAGCAGTTTGGCAGCAGTGTCATGGCGATAAACCGTTTAATTTAGTATTTCAGTACCGTAATGCAGGGCAAACTATAACCGATGTTGTTGCCGGTGAAGTACCTGAAAAACACATAGTGACAGAAAATGGCGCCCATTTTTTAGTCCACCTGTTACGCGGGCAAAATCACGGTATTTTCCTTGATATGGCCAATGGTCGAAAGTGGGTTAAAGCACACGCAAAGGATAAAAAAGTGCTTAACCTATTTGCTTATACCTGCGCCTTTTCTGTTGTCGCTTTACAGGGCGAAGCGACTGAAGTGGTTAATATGGATATGAGCAAGGGCGCATTAGCCATAGGCAAACAAAACCATTTGCTCAATGATTTTGCTTCAGGCGCACGCTTTCTCGGTCATGACATCTTTAGATCATGGGGCAAACTAACCAAACTTGGGCCTTATGACTTAATTGTTGCCGATCCACCAAGTAATCAAAAAGGAAGTTTTGTTGCCACCAAAGATTATGTAAGGCTGCTGAGACGTTTACCAGAGTTACTGGCTGATAACGGTGAAGTGTTGTTGTGTTTAAATGCGCCTGAGCTTGGCTGTGATTTTTTAATGAAGCAAGTTGAAGAAACTGCAGAAAGCTTAACCTTTGTTGAGCGTATTGATAATCCCCCCGAGTTTACTGATATTGATGAGCAAAAATCCTTGAAGGTCTTACGCTATAAGTTATAAGTATTTAACCGTGTAGTGACACATCTATATTTCTTTAAAAAGCACAATTGAATAACAATTCAGTTGTGCTTTTTTATTTGAGGATAATTTAAAGGTGGAGAAGTGATCGAGGTAACTCGCATGGTTATCGGCTAAGCCTGTTTGAAATCACTAGAATGTTCTGTAAGTGTTTGATTGACGATTAACAAGTTGATAACTTTTGTGTTAGAGACTATATATACTTATGCATGAGTATTTCTCTCCAGTGGTTCTGGTTTAAATCGAATCAATTAACATGAATGAGATTTTTATTTTTGGCTGGATTTACTATTGAAGCGCTTTATTGTTCATATGCCATTTCTAGTTGTAATAATTGTTGGTTTTTTTATGATCTAGATCAACATTTATTCGTTTTACCAATTTGTGAGTATATAGTTTAGTCATTGATAAAAGATAGAATTCACACGAATATCAATCAGTAACAATTATGCTACATCCCTTTCCTTAGAAACCTCTGCCGGAGGCTCCATGAATATAGATTCTAAAACTGAGAAAAGCCTAGAACTTAAAATTTTTATATTTTTAACGGTTTTCTTAGCACCCATTTTGTCAGCGATACTCGTTAGTGCATTAGGGTTCACCATTTGGTTTAGTCAAATTCTTTCTGGCCCTCCTGGCGCTGGATAATCATAGAAATTAAAACAAAAATTAATAGAGAAGTAATCTTGATGAGCAAAAAAGAAATCCACGTAACTAGCCTGATAGTGCAAGTAAAACCAGAGCAAATGGCTGAAGTTCGCCAACAAATTATGGCCATGGACAATGCAGATTTATCAGTTAACAACGAGATGAAGATAGTCGTAGTGATTGAAGGACCAAGCCAGCGTTCCTTAATGGATGACATTTCAACTATTAACGCAATACCTGGTGTGCTTACTGCCACTATGGTTTATCACCAAAGCGAAGAGCTAGAAGAGGGTGAAGAATGAGTATGAACAGACGTGAGTTTATGAAGGCTAATGCTGCTATGGCAGCTGCCAGCGTGGCAGGCATGGCTTTACCGGCATCAGCAAGTAACTTAATTACTAGCTCTGAGCAGACCAAATTAGAGTGGAACAAAGCACCATGTCGTTTTTGTGGTACAGGTTGTTCCGTTATCGTTGCGACGCGTGACGGTAAAGTGGTTGCAACCCATGGTGACGCAAAAAGTGAAGTCAACAAAGGCCTTAACTGTATTAAAGGCTACTTCTTATCAAAAATTATGTACGGTCGCGATCGCCTTCAAACTCCAATGTTAAGAATGACCGACGGAAAATATGATAAGAATGGCGAGTTCAGCCCCATTAGTTGGGATACTGCGTTTGATACCATGGCTGAAAAATGGAAAAAAACCATTAAAGCTAAAGGGCCTACTGCAGTCGGCATGTTTGGTTCTGGCCAATGGACTGTGTGGGAAGGCTATGCAGCGGTTAAATTAATGAAAGCAGGCTTTGGTTCTAACAATATTGATCCCAATGCACGTCATTGTATGGCTTCTGCTGTTGGTGGATTCATGCGTACCTTTGGTATTGATGAACCCATGGGTTGTTATGATGATATGGAAGCGGCGGATGCTTTCGTATTATGGGGCTCTAATATGGCAGAAATGCACCCGATCCTTTGGACTCGCGTGACTGACCGCCGTTTAAGTGCACCACATGTGAAAGTTGCTGTGTTATCGACGTTCCAACATCGTTCATTTGATTTGGCGGATTTAGGCATAGTATTTACGCCGCAAACCGATTTAGCCATGCTTAACTTTATCGCCAATTACATTATTCAAAACGATAAAGTAGACAAAGATTTTGTCGCTAAGCATGTTAATTTCCGTAAAGGTGAAACGGATATTGGTTATGGTTTACGAGCCACTCATCCATTACAGAAAAAAGCCAAGAACGTTGAGACTGCGGGTGATTCAACCCCAATCGATTTTGAGCAGTTTAAGGCGTTTGTAGCTGACTACGATGTTAAATCAGTAAGCGAGCTTTCTGGTGTACCTGAGCACAAGTTGATTGAACTTGCAGAGTTGTACGCTGACCCTAAAAAGAAAGTCACCTCTTTCTGGACTATGGGTTTCAACCAACATACTCGTGGTGTGTGGTGTAATAACCTTATTTATAACATTCACTTGCTAGTCGGTAAAATTTCTACTCCTGGCAACAGCCCATTCTCATTAACGGGTCAACCATCAGCTTGTGGTACCGCGCGTGAAGTCGGTACATTCTCGCATCGTTTACCTGCTGATATGGTGGTTACTAACCCTGAGCATCGTAAACATGCTGAAGAAATTTGGAATATTCCAAGTGGCATAATCCCACCAAAGCCTGGCTACCATGCCGTTGAACAAAATCGCCGTCTTAAAGATGGTGATTTAAATTGTTATTGGGTTCAAGTGAACAACAACATGCAAGCTGCGGCTAACATGAACGAAGAAGGATTACCGGGTTACCGTAATCCAGAAAACTTCATTGTTGTTTCTGATGCTTATCCAACGGTAACAACACAAGCAGCTGATTTGATTTTACCTACCGCAATGTGGGTTGAGAAAGAGGGGGCTTATGGTAATGCAGAGCGTCGTACTCAATTCTGGCATCAAATGGTTAAAGCGCCAGGCGAGTCAATGTCTGACTTATGGCAGTTGATGGAATTCTCAAAACGTTTCACCACTGATGAAGTTTGGCCGCAAGATGTTTTAGATGCCAATCCTAAGTTTAAAGGTAAAACGTTATTCGAAGTACTTTACCAAAACGGTAATGTTGAGAAGTTCCCATTAAGTGATGCTGATCCTAAGTTCTTGAATGATGAAGCTAAACATTTTGGTTTTTACGTTCAAAAAGGCTTATTTGAAGAATATGCAACCTTTGGTCGTGGACATGGTCATGATTTAGCTGACTTTGACCGTTACCATGAAGAGCACGGTTTACGTTGGCCTGTTGTTGACGGTAAAGAAACCAAATGGCGTTTCCGTGAAGGGTCTGACCCTTATGTTAAAGCCGGTAAAGGTTTTGAGTTCTATGGTAAGCCAGATGGTAAAGCGGTTATTTTTGCACTGCCTTATGAACCAGCGCCAGAGATGCCAGATGAAGAATACGATATTTGGTTATCAACCGGTCGCGTACTAGAACATTGGCATTCGGGTTCAATGACCCAGCGTGTGCCAGAGCTTTATAAAGCCTTCCCTGATGCAGTGTGTTTTATGCATCCAGATGATGCTAAAAAACGTGGTTTACGTCGTGGTGATGAAGTGAAGGTTATTTCTCGTCGTGGTGAAATTAAAACCCGTATAGAAACCCGAGGTCGTAATAAGCCGCCTGTTGGCTTGGTATTTGTTCCTTGGTTTGATGCTAGCCAGCTCATTAACAAAGTCACGTTAGATGCGACAGATCCATTGTCAAAACAAACAGACTTTAAAAAGTGCGCGGTTAAAATCGTTAAAGCCTAAGGAGAGACACCATGAAAGCACGTAAAATATTGTCAATCATTGCGTTAGTTGGATTCTCTTTTGGTTTGACGGCAGCAACTGTGCCTGATGAGAAAGTTGCTACATTACGCCTTGCACCATTAAACGTTGAACCAACACCGCCTGTTATGCAGAAAGTGATTAATTCAGATGTTAAGCAAGTGCGTAATTACCCGATGCAGCCGCCAATTATTCCTCATAAAATTGATGGTTATCAAATTGATTTGAAAGTGAATAAATGTATGCAATGTCATGCGCGTAGTAGCACTGGGCATTCTCAAGCTCCTATGGTAAGTGTGACGCATTATATGGACAGAGATAATAATTTCTTGGCATCGTTGTCGCCACGTCGTTATTACTGTACTCAATGCCATGTATCTCAGTTAGATGCCAAGTTATTGGTTGAAAATGATTTTGTGGATGTTAAAGAACTCATGAAAAAATCTTCAACGACTGAGCATTAGGAGCATTTATGATTGCAAAAATACTAGAAAAATTGAAGTTAGTTTGGCAGGTAGTAAACAGGCCAAGTGTTCATTACAGCCTGGGTTTTTTGACATTAGGTGGCTTTGTAGCAGGGGTGATTTTTTGGGGTGGGTTTAATACCGCTCTTGAATTAGCAAGCACCGAGGAGTTCTGTACCAGTTGCCATGAAATGGAAAGTAATGTTTATCAAGAGCTGCAAAGCACCATTCACTTTACTAACCGAAGTGGTGTGCGCGCAACGTGTTCAGATTGCCATGTACCACATGAATGGACCAATAAAATTGCTCGTAAAATGCAGGCTTCGAAAGAAGTTTGGGGCAAGGTATTTGGCACCATCAATACTCGTGAAAAGTTTGAAGGTAAACGCCGTGAGTTGGCAGAGCATGAGTGGGCACGCCTTAAAGCTAATGACTCATTAGAATGCCGTAACTGCCATAATTTCGATTATATGGACTTTACGCGTCAATCGACTCGCGCTTCGCAAATGCACTCAACCTCATTAGCGAGCGGTGATAAAACCTGTATCGACTGTCATAAAGGGATAGCCCATCAATTACCTGATATGGCTGGTGTGGAAGGCTTTTAGTAAAAGCCAATAGCAATAAATAAGGTCAGCGAAAGCTGGCCTTTTTTGGGGTTGCATTTAATACTATTTGAGGCCTATGTCAGAGCAGGTATTCTTTGTGGCTGGCTTGTAAAATATTTGAAGTTTATAGCTGGGAATAATCATTGAGAAGTTAAATTTGAAGTAACGAAAATGGCTTATTGAAGTAACTAAACAAAGCTTACAGTACATCCATGTACATAAGCGGTTAGAGCACGATTAAATTAAATACTATTTTTCTGATAGCTATAGTTTGATTGTCCGTAATCAGCCATTAACTTAGAATGACTTTTAAGTTTTTTAGCTGGAATTAAGGAAATATTGTTACTATCACTAATGATCAGTAATGTTTTAAGTTTTCCTTTTAAAAAACCATGTTCTTTAATTGGGGAAAATAAAATACTATTTGACTTCGTTGTGTGCTCCCATTCACCATAAGAAAACCCCTCTATTCCAATGGTTCCATTTAGTTGAGACTCGTAACCCCCATCTTCATTTAAAACGATATTAATACGGTTTCCAAAACCATCATCATTAGTATAAATGCCAACTAGGGAGTTTGAATTAAGGTTTGAATCATTGAAATGAGGAGTTTGACTACAGCCAGATATGAGCATAAAACTGACTATGCATAAAACAATTTTTGACATTATTCCTTTCCGATTAAGTTATGACGAACAACAACATAGAAGTAATACTATATATAACATTAAGCTGTTGGGTTAATGTTGCAATACTGTTCTAATAAACGGATAAAATCAAGCTGTAAGTCATTTTGTTGACATTGGTTGAAAAGTTGACATCTTAATATGTTTTTATTTGACTGTGTTTGTTTTATTCTAATTCTTTATATTTCAATGGGTAGTATGTAATTTCTTGGGGTTAAACTACCGTTTTTTTCATTTGATGAATAATGTTTGGTCAGATGAGTTTGTTAAACTATTGTGCTGAAAATCGTAAAGTGCACTAAACTATTAGTTAGATTTAGTTGTAGTTTTTTTGATTTAAATACGAGGGCAATCAAATGGTGAGTTCAAAAGATTTTGCGAATTGGCTAATGATTCAATTTGAACAATTAGAGAATGGAGTAAGCTTAACGCGAGGAGACATTAATCAGTTAACAGGCAGGCAGAATTTTTCTTTGGTATTTGTACATGATATTCATTATGAATTAATGCAACATGGGATTGCATTCGTCACTGATACCTACCGTGAGCGTTTCTATATGGTCAGGGTTCAAGATAACCCTTGGCGCAAACAATTGGAAGATGCTGGCCATCAGCAAACATATTCCAATATTGTTTCAATCAATATGACGCGATAGCTATTTTGTCGTTAATCGTCGTATCAAGTTGGTATATGTGTTTAGATTTATAATTGGCTTTTGATGTTTTCAACCAAGTAATCAGTAAAGTTTTCGCCGTGATTTTGTAGCATTTTCGGAAACATTGAAATTGGTGTAGAGCCAGGGAAGGTATTAATCTCGTTTAGTAAAATTTCATTCTCTTCGGTTAGAAAGAAATCAATTCTTGATAAGTGTCTTAACTTCATCCCTTTAAATGCTTTTATCGCATAGCTGCGAATCGCTTCACACACATCCTCAGATAAATTCTTTGCGACTACATTGGTGGTCGCCTTACTTGAAGCATTATATTTTTCTTCAAAAGTATAAAAAGTGTTACTGGCACAAATGATCTCACCTGGCAGTGTTGCTATTACTTCACCTTGATATTGATAAACTGCGACTTCTAACTCTCGGGCGATAATGGTCTTTTCAACCACCACAGAAGGCGCAAAACTAAAGGCATCAGTTAATACTTGTTGTATTTGCGTTGCGTCATCAACTTTATAGCAGCCCACTGATGAACCTTGAGAGGCGGCTTTAACAAATACTGAGCCCCATTCTGATAAGGCTGCTGCCGTTTGTTGTATAGCGTCATCATTTAGTTCATTAAGAAAAATATAAGGCGTATTAGGGATGCCTAAGGCGCTAAACCACATTTTGGCGGTGATTTTGTTAAAACAGTTTCTTGAGGCTTCTGACTCACAACCAAAGTAAGGCAATTGGATTAAATTGAAATAAGATTGAATGTCACCGGTCTCACCGGGAAATCCATGAATACAAGGAATGACATAGTCTACAGGCCAAGGTGCTTTTTGCTGATCTTCAAAACGAATTTCGCGCTTATTGGTTAGCTCACAAACATTACCATCTTGATCGTGATAATGGCCATTTTTATCAAGTTCAACTCGCAGTAAATTAATCTCGTTACTATTTGCGAGAGATGATTCAAAAAAATCAGCTGATAACAAAGACACATCATGCTCTGCACTGCCGCCGCCACAGATTAAAAGTAAGTTGATAGTTGTCATTGTTGCTCCGCAAAATTGCTGATGGATATCACTGAATGTGCATTAAATTAACTTATGATAATGAACTGACAAGCCACTAGGCAAGAGCAGGGCTGAGTAAATGGTGAACAAAGCAACAAATAGTCATGAACATTGCATAATTGCGCGTTTTATGGGCAATAAAGTTGTGCCATAGCCATATTATTTACTTGGGATATTTAAAACGGCTTAGGTGTACTCGCTAAGCTTGCTTGGCTGTTATACATTTATTCATTGCCCAATGTATGGGGCTTATGGGTGAGTTTATTCATCCGCTCCGTCACGATTTATCCATTTATCCATTTATCTGTCTATCTATCTGTCTATTTATAAATAAGGGAGGCGTTAACCGAGCATGGGTGTTTTCTGTGTTAGTTCTCTGTGTTAGTTCTCTGTGTTAGTTCTCTGTGTTAGTTCTCTGTGTTATTTCTCTGAGTCATATCGCGAGCTTATATCGGTAAACATACTTTGCCCTGCTTATGCTTTAGCCACAACTTAGCAGCGTTGATTTATCACTGGCGTTTTATACTTTTGTCGACAATCTAGCTTGTTTATGTTGACCACTTGTTATTATTGGCTTATATTGTCGACAATTATTCTTTGGTCAGACAGCCTACTTAAAATGACATTTTTTACTGAACAGCCCATTACAGCAGCCGATAAAACCTTTTTTGAGTTAAGAAAGGACATCGTTGAAGGCGATATTACGGCAGGCTCAAAACTGAGTGAAACAGAACTGTCGACAAAGTACGCCGTTAGCCGCGCAGTTATCCGCGAGGCAATAAACCGTTTAGAGTCATGCCATTTGGTTGAACGTAAAGCCAATATAGGTGCCCGAGTGGTGGCATTAACGCCTGAGGGACTCATAGAGTTGTATCAGGTGCGCGAATCCCTTGAAGGCATGGCGGCTAGGCTTGCCGCTAAAAACATGACTGATGAAGAGATTGCAGATTTATTAACGCTTCTGAGCAAACACTCTAATGAAGTGAAATCTGGCGAGTCTTATTATCAAGAAGCAGGTGATGTGGATTTTCATTACCGCATTATTCTAGGGAGCAAAAACAAACACCTCATTTCTGTGCTGATAGACGGTATGTATCACCTTATTCGTATGTACCGAGTGCAATTAGGCATGGCAGGACCTCGGGTGACAACTGCCTTTGAAGAACATACCCATATAGTTAAAGCCATTTCAAATCGTGATGAAGAGTTAGCAGAGATGCTAATGCGTCGTCACATCATGTACTCCAAAAATAATATCGAAACTAAATTAAACCGTTAATTAAGCTTCGGCAGTTAAGCGTAAACAACTGCCGCATAGCAATAACAAATAGAGAGAGGGATATCATGAGCGCAGGCAAAAAATTCCGTCAGGCATTAGTCGACAACAAGCCACTACAAATCGTTGGAACTATTAATGCGTATTCAGCAATGATGGCGAAACAAATTGGTCATCAAGCGATATATTTATCGGGTGGCGGTGTGGCGAACGCATCTTATGGTTTACCTGATTTAGGTATGACGTCACTCAATGATGTGATTGTTGACGTTCAGCGTATTACTTCAGCCTGTGACTTACCACTATTAGTGGATATCGATACCGGTTGGGGTGGTGCATTTAACATCGCTAAAACCGTTCGTGATATGGAAAAAGCCGGCGCTGCAGCTGTGCACATGGAAGATCAAGTTGCGCAGAAGCGTTGTGGTCATCGCCCGAACAAAGAGATTGTGTCTACTGAAGAAATGGTTGATCGCATTAAAGCGGCTGTCGATGCCCGTATTGATCCTGATTTTTTCATCATGGCAAGAACCGACTCATTTGCTCAAGAAGGTTTAGAGGCGGCGATCGCCCGTGCTAAAGCCTATGTTGCCGCCGGTGCAGACGGTATTTTTGCCGAAGCGGTAAAAACTGAAGAGCATTATCGCGCCTTTGCCGATGCACTTGATGTCCCGATTTTGGCTAACATCACCGAGTTTGGTCAAACAGAGTTATGGAACAAAGAGCAACTCGGTCAGTGGGGCGCAGCCATGGTGCTGTATCCGTTAAGTGCATTTCGTGCGATGAATAAAGCCGCTGAAAATGTCTACAGCGCAATCTTAAAAGATGGCGACCAAAAAGCGGTTGTCGACACCATGCAAACCCGTATGGATTTATACGATTACCTCGGTTACCACGATTATGAGCAAAAGCTTGATAGCTTATTTGCTGAAGGTAAAAACAAGTAATTACTGGCAAGACATAAAAGCAGTTTTCTGTTGATAGAAAGTGTTGATAAACAGTGTTTATAAGCTTTGTCGTTGTAGCAATAGCGATTTATTGCGATTGGATGATTAATGCACAAATATTGTTCTTGAACAAAGATTGTCGACAAGCAAACCGATAATTTAAAAGACAACCAAATAGTACTCGAAACACATAAAAGAATAGGAAATCATTATGGTAGACAAGAAACTAAGTGGTGCAGGCCTTCGTGGTCAAAGCGCAGGTGATACAGCATTATGTACCGTAGGTAAATCAGGCTCAGGTTTAACCTATTGCGGTTACGATGTTGCCGATTTATCTGAAAATGCTACTTTTGAGGAAGTCGCCTATCTATTATTTAATGGTGAATTGCCAACGCAAGATCAGCTAGATACTTATAAATCAGTATTGACGACTCAGCGTGATTTACCACAAGCATTAAAAGAAGTATTACAACGTATTCCTGCCGATGCACATCCAATGGATGTGATGCGCACTGGTTGCTCATTTTTAGGTAATCTTGAGCCAGAAGCTGATTTTGCTGAGCAACATAAAGCAGCAAACCGCTTACTCGCCGCTTTTCCTGCCATCATGTGTTACTGGTATCGTTTCAGCCATGAAGGTGTTGAAATTGACTGCGTTACAGATGAAGAAACCATCGGCGGCCACTTCTTAAAACTATTGAATGGTAAAACGCCTTCAGAGCAACATCGTAAAGTGATGGATGTATCGTTAATACTTTATGCAGAGCATGAGTTTAACGCTTCTACCTTTACTGCGCGCGTATGTGCTTCAACCTTATCTGACATGTTCTCGTGTATTACCGGTGCTATCGGTACTCTTCGTGGCCCACTTCATGGCGGTGCTAATGAAGCAGCAATGGACATGATCCAAAAGTTTACTTCGCCAAGCGATGCTAAAGCGCAAATGGCAGGCATGCTAGAGCGTAAAGAAAAAATCATGGGCTTTGGTCATGCGATTTACCGCACTTCAGATCCACGTAATGTGATCATTAAAGCCTGGTCAGAAAAACTGGCTCAGGAAAATGGCGATACTAGCTTGTACGACATCTCAGTGGCTTGTGAAGAGTTTATGTGGGATACAAAAAAACTATTCTGTAATGCTGATTTCTTCCATGCATCGGCTTATCATTTTATGGGTATTCCAACCAAGCTATTTACGCCTATCTTTGTGTGTTCACGTCTTACTGGCTGGGCTGCTCACGTCATGGAGCAGCGCTCAAACAATCGTATTATCAGACCAAGTGCTGATTACATCGGATCTGAGCCACGCACTGTAACGCCAATTAGCGAAAGATAAACAGTCAAAGGCTGGCCAATGGGTCAGCCTTTTGTTTTTCAGACCTTGTTGAACATGCAAATTGCAAACTAGCTAACAATTACCAAACTTGATGGATTGGGTTATGAATTCAAATTATAGAAAACCGTTACCAGGTACAGAGCTGGATTACTTTGATACCAAAGCTGCTGTTGATGATATCCAAGCAGGCGCATTCGACAAACTGCCATATAGCTCTCGCGTTTATGCCGAGAACCTTGTGCGTCGCTGCCCACCTGAGACGCTAACAGATTGCTTAAAACAAATTATTGAACGTAAGCGAGATCTCGATTTCCCTTGGTTTCCAGCCCGTGTTGTTTGTCACGACATTCTTGGTCAAACCGCATTAGTTGATTTAGCGGGTTTACGTGATGCTATCGCTGAAAAAGGCGGCGACCCATCAAAAGTGAACCCAGTAGTGCCAACGCAGTTGATTGTCGATCACTCTCTGGCTGTCGAACATGCAGGTTTCGAAAAAGATGCCTTTGAAAAAAACCGCGCCATTGAAGACAGACGTAATGAAGACAGATTTCATTTTATTAACTGGACTAAAACGGCCTTTAAAAATATTGATGTGATCCAGCCCGGTAACGGCATCATGCATCAAATTAATTTAGAGAAAATGTCGCCAGTGGTGCAAGCCCGTGAAGGCGTGGCATTTCCTGATACCTTAGTGGGCACAGATAGCCATACGCCCCATGTGGATGCTTTAGGTGTTATCGCTATTGGTGTTGGTGGGCTTGAAGCTGAAAGCGTGATGCTAGGTCGCCCATCTTATATGCGTCTACCTGATATTGTCGGTGTTGAGCTGGTCGGCGAGCGTCAATCAGGCATTACTGCGACAGATATTGTGTTAGCGATTACCGAGTTTTTACGCGAGCAAAAAGTAGTATCAACTTACCTTGAGTTTTATGGTGAAGGGGCCGCTAATCTGACATTAGGCGATCGCGCTACGATTTCAAATATGACGCCAGAATTTGGCGCCACAGCAGCGATGTTTTATATCGATGATAAAACCATTGATTACTTAAAACTGACTGGCCGTGATGATAAACAAGTTGAGTTAGTTGAGACTTACGCCAAACAAAATGGCCTATGGGCTGACACGCTAGTTAATGCAGAATATGAACGCGTGCTGCGTTTTGACTTATCCAGTGTTGGACGTAACATTGCAGGTCCTTCAAACCCACATCGCCGCGTATCGACAAGTGATTTAGCCGCTAAAGGCATTAGCGGTATTGTTGAGAATGAAGCCGGCTTAATGCCTGATGGCGCTTGTATTATTGCCGCCATTACCAGTTGTACTAACACCTCTAACCCACGCAATGTGATTGCTGCAGGCTTAATCGCCCGTAACGCCAATGCCAAGGGGCTTACACGTAAACCTTGGGTTAAAACCTCATTAGCACCAGGCTCAAAAGCGGTGCAGTTGTATCTTGAAGATGCCAATTTATTAACCGAACTTGAAGCCTTGGGCTTTGGTATTGTCGGTTTTGCCTGTACTACCTGTAATGGCATGAGTGGCGCGCTCGATCCTGTGATTCAACAAGAAGTGATTGAACGTGATTTATATGCCACCGCGGTGTTATCAGGTAACCGAAATTTTGATGGTCGTATTCATCCTTATGCGAAACAAGCGTTCTTAGCCTCGCCGCCACTGGTGGTTGCCTACGCTATTGCTGGCACCATTCGTTTTGATATTGAAAAAGATGTTTTAGGTAAAGATCAACAAGGTAACGATATAAGGCTTAAAGATATCTGGCCATCAGATGCTGAAATTGATGCGGTTATCGCTGCTAGCGTTAAGCCTGAGCAATTCCGCAAAGTGTATGAGCCAATGTTTGATATCAAAGTTGAATACGGCAGCGACTCTTCAGCTAAGATTGATCCACAGTATGATTGGCGCCCTCAAAGTACCTATATCCGTCGTCCTCCTTATTGGGAAGGCGCATTAGCGGGTGAGCGCGCCATGAAAGGCATGCGCCCATTAGCGGTATTAGGTGACAACATCACTACCGATCATTTATCACCATCAAACGCTATTATGCTTGATAGTGCAGCAGGTGCTTACCTTGATAAAATGGGCTTGCCTGAAGTTGATTTCAACTCATATGCCACCCATCGCGGCGATCACTTAACCGCACAACGTGCCACATTTGCTAACCCTAAACTGTTTAATGAAATGGTGACCACCTTAGGTAAAGATGGCAAGCACGTGATTAAGCAAGGTTCTTACGCCCGAATCGAGCCAGAAGGGCAAGAGTCGCGCATGTGGGAAGCCATTGAAACCTATATGGAGCGTAAGCAGCCACTTATCATCATCGCAGGTGCTGATTATGGTCAAGGTTCAAGCCGTGACTGGGCAGCCAAAGGGGTCCGCTTAGCGGGCGTTGAAGTGATTGTTGCTGAAGGCTTTGAGCGTATCCATCGTACCAACCTTGTGGGAATGGGTGTTTTACCGCTTGAATTTACCAATGGCGAGAACCGTCATACCTATCAAATTGATGGTACTGAAACCTACGATGTTATCGGTGAGCGTACTCCAGGTGCGGCGCTATCAGTAATCATTACTCGCACTAATGGTGAGCATTTAACTGTGCCAGTTAAATGTCGATTAGACACCGCTGAAGAGGTGTCTATCTATGAAGCGGGCGGTATTTTACAACGCTTTGCCCAAGACTTTTTAGAGGCCAGCCATTAGTGACTAGTGATGAGTCATAAGTAGTTATAGCTGCGTTAAATTTAACAAACATCAGCACAATGAATGCCTCTCACTCATTGTGCTGATTGATTTTAGGAAACATGATGTCTCATATTCCACAAATAAAAATTCCAGCAACCTATATGCGTGGTGGCACCAGTAAAGGGGTGTTTTTCAATCTAACTGATTTACCTAAAGCGGCTCAAGTTGCGGGCGATGCCCGTGATGCCATGCTACTTAGAGTCATTGGCAGTCCAGATCCCTATGGCAAACAAACTGATGGCATGGGCGGCGCAACCTCAAGTACCAGCAAAACGGTAATACTGTCTAAAAGCCGCCACGCCGATCATGATGTGGATTACCTTTTTGGCCAAGTGGCCATAGACAAACCCTTCGTTGATTGGAGTGGTAATTGCGGTAATTTAACGGCGGCTGTGGGTTCGTTTGCCATATCCAATGGCTTAATTGACAGTAGCCGCGTACCTGAAAATGGTATTGCGGTAGTGCGTATATGGCAGGCCAATATCAGCAAAACCATAATTGCGCACGTGCCAATGGCTAACGGCGCAGTGCAAGAAACCGGTGATTTTGAATTAGACGGGGTGACCTTTCCTGCAGCCGAAGTACTGGTAGAGTTTTTAGCGCCAGCAGACGCTGATGCAGCGATGTTCCCAACTGGCAATGTGGTGGATGATTTAGTTGTGCCAGAGCTTAGCGCAAAAGGGATCCCATCCATTAAAGCCACTATGATTAATGCTGGTATTCCAACGATATTTGTTAATGCTGCCGACATTGGTTATGTGGGTAATGAGCTTCAAGATGACATAAACAATGATGATAGCGCATTAGCATTTTTCGAAAGCTTACGTGCCCATGGTGCAGTGCAAATGGGGTTAATTAAACACATTGATGAAGCCGCAGCGCGCCAACACACGCCAAAGATTGCCTTTGTGTCGCCGCCAAGTGCATACAACTCATCAAGTGGTAAAGCGGTATTAGCCACTGATATTGACTTACAAGTGCGGGCATTATCAATGGGTAAACTGCACCATGCCATGATGGGTACAGCAGCGGTAGCAATAGGCACGGCTGCTGCCGTTGAAGGCTCGCTAGTCAATCTTGCCGCTGGTGGACAAGCACGTACTTCAGTGGTGTTTGGTCATCCATCGGGCACTCTAAAAGTGGGCGCAGAAGCGACATTATCCAATGGTAGCTGGCAGGTGAATAAAGCCAGCATGAGCCGCAGTGCAAGAGTGCTTATGGAAGGTTGGGTAAGAATACCTGGTGATAGTTTTTAGGTTGTTTTTAGTGTTTGATTTGGCAGTTATCTTAACGGGATAACTGCCAGTTTAATTTTTTAAAGATTATCCGTTCGATGATACTAGCCTGTTCGCTTTAAAAATGCGACGCATTCAAACGAATCCTTTCTAGCTGAAGAGTTTAAACAGGCTTAGAGGTTTTGCCCGTTGAGGGGGGAGTTTTTGAGTCACAAGCTAGATCATTGAACGCGACTGAAACACTTATAAGTTCGCCGTTATAATCAATCACAGTGGATATTTTATCATTAGTGATATGGGTTACAATAAATGCAACATTTCAAAGTCTTCCTTATGTAGCGGCGCAATTTTAAATTCATGCCCCGGGCTGAATCGATTGATAGCTAGGTTATAGTTTTCTTTACCTATCTTTTGCCATCTAGGCGGGTTAGGGTCATTTATTGTCTTATCTGCTTGGTCTAAACTCTTTTCTAGATCCATAATACTTCCATGTTTCTATGAATTAACTCATAGGAACTAACTTAGCTGCTTTATGGAAAAAACATCAAAAAGTTACATTTCTAGCTCTATCTATATCTATTTGATCAATTGCTTGGCGGCAGTATCCATAGTTGAGATACCAACTACTCGTTATCCTCTCCCCATAACCTCAGCGCTAAACCTGATGCGCGTGAGGTTACCTGTTTGCTGGCACGCTCAAATACATACGGTGTGCCTAAGCAAATAAAATGCTCTTTAGCGCGGGTGATAGCGGTATAAACCAACTCTTTAGTCAGCAGCTGCCATTGGGCGTTACTGGGTTTTTGTGGTAACACAAAGGCGACTTTTTCAAACTCGCTGCCTTGGCTTTTATGTACGGTCATCGCAAAGCAACTGTCGTGATTGGGCAGCCTTGCAGGTTGTACTTTTAACAAGCTGCCATCGGCTTTAACGAAGTAGGCCATTAATTTTTCAGGCTTTTGCTCATCTTGCAAAATCAAACCAATATCGCCGTTGAATAAGCCTAAATTGTAATCATTACTTTGAATGATAATCGGTCTGCCAAGGTAAAATTCTTGAGTGGGTTTTATCCAATGATTCTGTTTGAGCACATTAGTGATGGCGAGGTTCATGCCATCAACGCCAAATTCACCTGAGCGCATGGCACATAGAATGCGGAATTTATTGAAGGTATCAATAATTTCTTCAGCGCCATAAACCTTGCTTAATTGTTGCGAGTAAGCATGCTGATTATCGAACACTTTTTGCAAATACTCGGCATAAGCTGCCACTGCCGATTGCAATAACGGCAGACTTTGGGCATCGGGCTGATGCTCTATCCAAGTTAACTCTTGATGGCCGCACTGCCACTCACGGCGAATGCCGTTGATGTTGACATAGTTTACCGCATTGGCCAGCAAGCCAATGCCGCCATCGCCTTTAAAGCGGTGGCTGTGCATCAGCATGCATAAATTGTCGCCGAGCATAGGTTTAGGATGAATAAACTGACTGGTATTTTGCTGAGTTAACTGCTGCAATAAGTTGGCCTGCTGTTCTGAATAGCGCATTTGCCATGGTGATGCATTAGCACTAAGATCGGCAGTCACTTTTAACCCTGCACAAATATCAGCCAATACTGCGCCTGCTTCAACGGATGCCAGCTGGTCTTGATCGCCCAATAATATTAGGCGGGCATTTTTAGGCAGGGCGCTTAATAGCTTATGCATCATAGGCAAATCCACCATTGATGCTTCATCGACCACCAATAAATCTAACCTAAGAGGGTTATCTTTATGGTGTCTAAATAAGTGTGAGTTAGGGATCACTCCCAACAAACGGTGCAGCGTAGCAGCCTCTTCAGGAATTTTGCTTAGGGCATCAATTAGCTCTGGCTTAGCGGTTTGCTCAACTTGACTTACTAGCCGCGCTTTAGAGGCTTTAATGGACTCACTTAATCGCGCTGCGGCTTTACCCGTAGGCGCCACCAGTCGAATGGTTAAGGCTTTTTGAGTTAGCAGTAACAAGAGCAACTTAGTGACCGTGGTAGTTTTACCAGTTCCCGGGCCGCCAGTAATCACCGCTAAGGCTTTAGTTAGCGCCGTAGCAGTGGCCACTTTTTGCCAGTTGATGCTCTTGCTATTTACATCTGGTTTTTCATCGAATAAGTCATTCAAATATTGCGCTAGCGTTGCGGTATCAACAGTTAAGTTAACTTGTGCCAACTGGTTGAATCGGGCTGCCACTTGGGTTTCAAAGTGATAATACTTGTTTAAGTACAATCGGTTATGCTCAACAATTAATGGCTGGTTATCATCAGGTTGGCCGACACAGGCTAATGCTTCGATAGCGTCACTGAGTTGCTGGTGGGTTATTGTTAACTTGCAATGGGACTCTTGCTCGCAAAACGGATTATCAAGATCGATATTATCGATAACTAAGCAGCTGTGCTGACTTGATAATTGCTGGCTTAATAGCGCACAGATTAATAATAAAAACTCATCAGCAGTGTCATTTTTGGCATCAACTTGAGCGAGCTGAGAGTTGGCCATTTCAAGGGCGAAGTGACGATCAAGTGGGGTAATTAACCCTTGTTGTTGCCAATTTTTAAGTAACTGAGTCATTGGGGCGCTAAGGGTAATCATTATTTTTGCTCCAATGCATTGTTGTTTGAAAATAGTGCATCTAAATCAGTGATTAAGGCCAATGGCGGTTTATCAAAAAATATTCCTGCGCCTGAAGCTTCTGGGCTCATACCACGTAAGAAAAGGTAAAAACTGCCGCCTATATGACGCTGGTAATCATAACTTGGCATTCGCAAAGATAAGTAACGATGCAGTGCCAAGGTATAAAGAATATATTGCAAATTATAACGGTGGCTACTGATGGCTGTCGCCATCGCATTATGGTCATAACATGTTAAATCGTCACCCAAATGGTTAGATTTATAATCGGCAATAAAATACTGGCCTTTATACTCAAAGGTTAAATCGATAAAGCCTTTTAACATGCCTTGTAGCTCGTCAAATTCAAGCCCTGCATCATAACCATATTGTTGTAACAACTGATTTAACTGCTGAGATTTTAATTGGCTAATGGGCAGATAAAACTCCATCTCAACTAATTTTTGCTCTGGGGCTAACTGGGCTAATGTCAGTGGCAAACCATGATCATTTAATAGCTGATTATCTTGCGCTGCATTATTGGTAATGAGCGGGCTATGAAGGATTTGTTGATACCACTGGATTAAGGTATCTGTCCATATCTCTTGGTCAAAACCATATTGCTCCATGGCTTTGGGTAAGGCTTGTGGCAATTCAACCTCAGCATTGGTGAAATCAAATAGCTCTAACACCAAATGCATGAAGCTACCGGCATTAGCGCCGCGCTCGAAGGTAAAACGATTAATGGCGTTGTTTTCAACATCAGTGTCAAAAGGGTTGATGTCTGCTGCGGATTCAAATTGTGGCAGGGTTTCTTGGCTAAAGTCTTCATCGTCGGCACCCGGAGAGACTTTTTCATGGGCAAGGTGTTTCACCAAACCTGAGTAACTGCCAACTCGCCATGGGGTGTGGTAATCACGCTGCAAGGTTTTTGCCGCTAACTGTTGCGACTGGCCATTAAGTTCAGTGAGTACTGAGTCATCAATCGCCTCTAGCTGAACCACGCTAATGGCATCGGGCACTGGCGCGCTGGTTTTTATGGCCAGTGCTTGTTGTGATAACAACTCAAAATCACAATCTTTAGTGGTGATCCCCAATAAATAACCAATGGCGGTTTCGTATAAGTGACTACTTACCCCTGCTTTAAGCATGCGGCTATGGTTGGCAATGTATAAGTAACACACATAAACCGGACGGGTGAGCGCCACGTATAACAGACGTAAATCTTCAGCGAGGTTTTCTTGTTTGTATTGCTCCCAGCCTTCTTTCGTGCCCTCAACATCCCAAACTAATTGGTCATTTTTATGGTAAAGCATAGGCGCAGGCTTTTTGCGATTATCCCGCGCGAGACTGATAAATGGCACCATACAAACGGGATATTCAAGCCCCTTACTTTTATGAATGGTAACGATTTGCACCAGATTTTGTTCGCTTTCAAGGCGCAATTGCTGCTCATCATTGCCTTGAGCATCAATCAGTTGTTGCTCAAACCAATTCATTATCGCGCTGCTACCATCAAGTTCGGTGGCTTTTTGCTGCAGTAGTTCGCACAAATGGCGGAAATCGGTGAGTCGGCGCTCGCCACTTTCAGCATTACTATTAGCACTACTATCAACACTACTATCAGCCATACTATCTGAGTTGCTGTCGACGCTTGGGCTAAGCTGTTTACTTAAATAGCGCTTAATTAGCTGGGTTTGGTTAGCCAAACTTAACAGTGCAGGCATGATGCCGCGCTTAAGCCAGGTTTGATGCCAATCAGCAAATTGGTCCAGTAAGCTTTGTCGCTGCTCTTCATCTTGATTAAACAGATGAATTTGCTGGGCGCTGTAACCCATAAGCTCAGTGGCAAGTGCTGCGCGAAGGCAGCGCTCATCTTTCGGGTTAGCAATAGCCCGTAAAATTATCGCCAGTTCAAAGGCCTCTTGGGTGTTAAATACGCTATCTCGGCTTAAAAACACTGCGCCAATATTACGCTCGCTTAAGGCTTGCTTCATCACCGAGGCTTCATTTTTATCGCGCACTAACACGGCAATATCTTTGGCGATGAGCGCTTTGCCATTCATATGGCATTGCTCAGTTTGCGCTTCAGTTAATAAACGTTTTATTTCACTGGCAGCATCATTCGCCAGTAGATGACGGGCAGTAGTTTTATTTAAGCCGCTTTCACCTTCGCCAAGCAGTTTAATTCGCAGCGCTGATTTGTCTTCAGTGGCTTCAGTGAGCTTTTTATTGTCAGCGCTGGCTGGGGTATCAACCACATCATAAGGGATCGCATCACTGATAAATGGATCCTGATGTTGGCTAAAGAGCTGGTTAACTCCATTGACCAGTGCCGTGGATGAGCGGTAATTGGTTTCGAGGTTATAGTGCGCTTTAGTTTGCTTACGGGCATGGATATAGGTATGAATATCGGCGCCGCGAAAGGCATAAATGGCTTGTTTGGGATCGCCAATCATTAATAAACTTAAACTATCAAGCTGGGTTTGCTGCTGATAAATGGTTGAGAAAATAGTAAATTGCAGCGGATCAGTATCTTGGAATTCATCAATTAATGCCACCGGAAAGCGTGTTGCAATGGCTTTGGCTAAATGGTGTGCGCTGGATTCAGTATCAGTTGATTCAGTATCAGTTGATTCAGTATCAGTTGATAAGGCATCAGCCAAGGTGATCAAGAGATCATCTGGGGTCATTAAGTTGCGCTGGGCTTTTTGCAGCATAAATCGCAGCCGAATACCGTCACGGGCGCGAATTAAAAATGATGGCTTTATTTTCTGGATAAGTGCAAATAATCGCTCGATATGATCGAGCAGCGGCGCATCATTTGCGCTGGGGATAGTGCCACCTTTATTGAGTTTTAACTCAGATAGCGCCAGCATTTCTAAATCTTTAACTGGCGGCAGGCCATTGCCGAAGCTAACCCAATTGGTTAAGCGATCATACATGGCCGCAAGCTTTGGATAATCATCGGCTTTTTTGCCGAATCTCGCGCCATTGAGCGGTAAGCTGTGTAGCAGTTCCAGTTCTTTTTCACTGTCTGTTGGCCAGCGCTTTTTAAAGAGAGCAAGGCTTTGAACTAATTCATCAGCTAACTGGTTAAACTCTTTCGCCACAAACGGGATATTGGCTTGGCTCGCGCCGAGTAACGGTTTAAGTTGCCAAGCCAAGCTATCAGGGTCGCCAAACTCGTTATCAATCACTTGGGCTAATACTTGTGGCAGTGGGTAGCAGGTCTCACGCCAAAAATCACGCACGGCATGATGTAAAAACTCACTGTCATCGAGAGTAAATTCTGACTCGAATAATAGCGATGACTCAAACGCCATGTCAGATAAAATGCGTTGACAAAAACCGTGAATGGTAAAAATCGCCGCTTCATCTAGTGACTTTAGTGCTAAATCTAACCGTCTTAGGGCAATTGCCCGCTCAGACTCTGGTACTTGTTGGTACAGCGCCTCTACAAATTCATCATTGGTGTCTAAGCCAATAAAGCACTTAAAGGCCACTTGAATACGTTTACGAATTCGATCCCGCAGCTCTTCGGTGGCGGCATTAGTAAAGGTCACCACTAAAATCTGTTCACAGGTGAGCGGCGCTTTATCTTTATCGCCCAGTAATAGCCGTAAATACAGCCCAGAAATGGTGTAGGTTTTACCTGTGCCAGCACTGGCTTCAATTAAGCTTGAACCTGCAAAAGGCAGTGTTAGCGGATTAAGCTTGCTGACTTTTGAGTGAGTTTCTTTGCCATTAGCGATTTCAGAGTCAGTCATTTCGGTGTTAGCGGCCTCTAACTTGCTAGCATTGTCATTAATATGAGTCATTAGGCTTTGCCCCCTTTAATTACAGAGAGCTTAGGTGGTTGGATAGCATATTCGTCAAGCTCGGCGAGGGTGCCTTTGTGATAAATACTCAACATAGGTTGCAGTAACATGGTGGCTGTTTTGCCAAATTCAGCTTCAGTAAAGTCTTCAGGAAAACTAAATAAACGGCGATTATGGGGATCGTTCCCTTCACCAAAGCCTGATTGTTCATCAAGCCATAATGGCTCGGCAGCTTGCAGTTTTTCCATATGATCACCATCGGCTTCAACATAGGCTAACGCGGTGCGCGGCATAAAGCATAACGGCTGGGCTTGGCCATTGAGATAAGCTTGAATAAATTGCTGTAATAATTGCTGAGCGGACTCTGGCGTAATTGCGCTAAAGGCATGAAAATGGCCAATATCCAGCAGGTAACTGTTTTTCTCAACCCCTGCGGCATTAAGGCATAAATGGCGCAAATACACCCTGACAAAATCACGGCCATGGGCAGTGCCAGGGCGATAATTTATTTGCCCTTTAGCGTAAATATCATCGATGCGCCCAATAAGGTTAACGTTAATGCTTGATTGAGTGCTGTCTAAAGCCTCGCTGTTTAGCGGCGTTAGCCCTTCAAACTGTAAATCAATATCCACTTCCTGACTGTGGCTCTTATCGCCTGTGAGATAGAGCACCCGATCAATGACGTATTTAATGTCGTTTTGATAGCGATTAAGCAGCACATCATCAAAGGGCGCCATGGGTAAACTGCCACTGGCTTTTAGCTGGTTGATAAACTCAATGTCAGCGTGTTCAAGTTGGTGATGCACTGCACTGTCAATCATTGCTGATTGCAATTTATAGCGCTCTAATGCATCTAAGTTAAATGGCTCGTCGTTATCGTCAGCTTGAATTCGTAAATTAAAATCAATTTTTAAACTGCGATTGAAAAAGAATTGCGCTGGGCTTCTGAAAAAGCGTAATAATGCCGACAATTCAAGTTGCACAATGGCGCTGCCATCGTCGGCAACAGCATCAAATGGGTTGTCATCGTTGGCTAAATCTAACGGCTTAAGGCGGTTAAAGAAGCGGGCATTATTAAGTAAGTGGTTCGCATCTGCGATACTTGGCGGGCACCACTGATGATTATAACTTTGCTGCAATTTAGTTTGCTGAGTTGCAGTAAACAATTTGGCATCAAAGGGCTGCAGCGGTTGCTGCTGGATTAAATGGCGTAATATTGCTTTATCGGCATTATTTACTTCAACGCTTTCACGAAAGCTTTCACATAAGCCTTGGCTGGTTTCGAGTTGAGGCTCATTATTTGTAGTGAAATAATAGTCAGCAAAATAACACAGCTGGCAATACTCGGTTAGCTCTGACACCAACATTGAGGGAATTCGTTCAGCGTTATCACGCTCAGAGTGGCCAATGTAGCTGATATAAAATTGCTCTCTGGCAGACAATAAAGCTTCTAAAAACAGGTAACGATCGTCTAATCGGCGGGAACGGTCACCTTTAATAGCGCCATTGTGGGCCATTAAGTCAAATCCAACAGGGTGTTGTACTCGTGGATACACCCCATCATTCATACCCAGTAAACATACCACTTTAAAAGGAATTGAGCGCATCGGCATCAAGGTACAAAAGTTCACACTCCCTGCAAGGTAGCGCTGACCAACTCGAGATTCATTAAGGTTTTGATTAAACCATTGCTTGAGCACTTCAACATCGAGTTCACCTTGATGACCGGCGTCTTCAAGCTCGGTACTTAAGGTGACTAAGGCTTCGCGAATGGTTTGAACTTGCTCGCGCTCGTCATCATCAGCATCAAAGAAAACCTCTAATAAAGCTTGTAGCTGCGCGATACGTTCAAGGGTTGGACATTGGCTAGCCAGTTGCAGTTGATATTCGTCAATGGCCTCTAAGAAATTGAGTAAATAGCCAAGAATTTGCGCAGACTGGCCTTCAACACCTTGTACTAGCAGTGAATCGTTATAAAGCGCTGATTCATCATTAAAAGCATAACCTTGAATTAAGCGGCTAATACCAAATGCCCAAGAGTTCTGCTTAAACGCTGGTACTCCTTGTTGCAATCGGGTTTTTTCATCACGGCCCCAACGCACGTTGGCATCATCTAGCCAACGTCTAATAAGCTGCAGAGCATCATCATCGAGCTGAAATTTTCGTAAAATTGCTGGGACTTCGAGAATACTGATAATGTCAGTGAGGCCAAAACGGCTTTGATTAATATTGAGTAAATTCAAAAAGCTGTTAATTAGCGGTGACTCTTGAGCTGCGCCTCTATCGGCAATGGCATAGGGAATATAGTAGTTGGCTGTTTTGCCTGAGTCTTGATTACTTCGATGTAAACCGCTATTGCTGGTGCCAAATACTGCATCAATATAAGGCGCATAAGCTGCCACGTCGGGCATCATCACCACGATATCTTTGGGTTTTAGTGATGCTTTACCGTTGTCATTCGCATTGCTTGACAGTAACTCGAGTAAATGATCGTGCAGGGTTTCGACTTCTCGTAGCGGGCTATGGCAACTGCGCAGGGTAATTGATTGGTCTTGCTGGCTTAACGAGCGTCTATTGGCGACATTTTGATAAAGTGCTGCATCAGGGCCAAGGGCTTGGCCTAAGGTTTCCATTTGCAGAATATCGTATTGCACCCCTTGGAGTAGATTTAAACTGTCAGGGGATTGTTCGGGCTCGATATAGCAGTCGTAACTAAAGTCAGTGTGTTCTGGCGGTAGTTCGAGCATTAAATCCAGTAATTCACGGCCCATTTTGCCATTGTTAGCCAGGATCGGATTACCCACTTCGAGCTTTTCTTCCCATTGCTCGCCTAACTGCTTTTTATCAACATATTGCAGCGCCATTCTTGCGCGAGCTTTAGGGTCAACAATATCGCCCCAGTAATGCTGACAAGGGCTTAAGGAAAACATAATCACTTCAATGCGTTCAGCCAAGTGATACAGCACTTGCAAGGTTTGTGGCGGCATAGAAGAAATACCAAAAACAAATAATCGCTCAGGTAGCGACTTAATTACAGTATCAGGGTTTTGCAGTGCAGCAATTAAGTGTTGATGTAAGTTAGCGCGATGATAAGTGCTGGCATGAAGGTGGTGCTGGTTATATTCAATCAGCGCACACCAGAGCTTAGGCTGCCAACGCTGGTTTTCTTCCAGCTTCAGCGGATGCTCGTGTTGCTCCCAAGCTAGAATCCACTCAGGGCGATACACTAAGTATTGGTCAAAAATATCGGCAATACGGCCACATAATTGATACAGCTTAATGGCATCAAAACTGCCAGCTTGGACATAAGGCAGCGCTTCATCTGTATGGTTGGCGTGCTGATTTTCAACCGGAGCTAAATAGGCTTGTAGCGGCGCAAAGTCAGGGTCATCAAGTAATGGCGGCAGTAAATCCATTAACTTCCACGTCATCGCCGCTTTAGTAAAGGCATTATCTTTAGGCACATCTGGCAGCAGTTCATGGCATAACTGCCAGGTAAAACTCGACGGCAGCGGAAAGGACAGGGCGGCAGCAATACCATTATATTTAGCCACTTCTAGGCGCAGCCAAGTCGACATCCCCGGGCTTTGCACCAAGATATGTTCATTTGCGAGTAAATTAGCGTTATCAAGGGGGATAGCGAGCATTTTAGACAGTTGTTCTGACAGAACTTCCATCTGATTTGATTGAATTAATCTAAGCATTAATCGACTCTACAAATGATGATAAAAGCCATTCTAAGAGGTTGTTATTAGGTTTGAAAGGCTTTTATCACATCTAGGGTTTAAGCGCTAAATAAGCAACCAAATCACATGGAGTTTGGTTGGCAAAACTCCTGTTTTTTTCTATAGGATTTATTGATTGAAGCTAAATTTTAATTCAATAATTTACTTGATTATTAATTGAGATCCACTCCCAAAAAAACAACAAGTAGCCTGTTTACTCATGTTTATAGGCAAACAAGCTAGAGAGTATATTAATGAGACTGAGTCAGTTTATAAAGCCAATGAATAGGTAGCTGGCTAGAATCACTGCTACCCAAAGCACCATGTTGCCAGATGGATAGTCGCTCGAGATAAAGCTCCCCCCCCCTTTGTATTGGCGCGCTAAAAACTGCTGACATTGGTCTAACTTCCCACGAATTGATTGACGAATTTCGCCATCCACTTTCCAAATGACTGCAAATATGCGCTGCAGTGCATTAGGCACTAAGCGCCTGTATACCCAATCTACATCAAGGTGAGTAGAGCGAAGCTCTGGTGGATATTTACCTTTGAGATTGAGCCAAACGAACGCTAATGCTGAAAACAGTAATAACTGAGTCTGAGCGAGTACATGGGTCGCATCATATGGGTTGTAACCCGTATCGTATGGCAGCAAAGAATAAAGCGCTGCAGGATAAATACCAATACCAATACATAGGCAGGCAGCGATAAACATTGCTGTTAACATATTGAGCGGTGGATCGTTGGCTCGAATACCCGAGTCATGGGCAAAGAAGGCAAAGTAAGGGATTTTGATCCCCGCGTGATGAAAAACACCTGCTGACGCAAACAGTAGCATTAACCAGACCCAGTCATGGCCAGTTTCCATTGCGGCAGACATCACCATGGATTTACTGACAAAACCGCTAAACAGAGGGAATGCAGAAATGGAGGCCGCACCAACAATACACAGTATCGTGGTTTTTGGCATGGTCTTATAAAGGCCGCCGAGATCGGAGCCATTTATACGCCCTGTCATATGCAGTACGGCGCCCATACTCATAAACAACAAGCCTTTAAAAATGACATCGTTAAAAGCATGAGACACTGCACCATTTAATGCCAGCGAAGTCCCGATCCCGATGCCGACGACCATAAAGCCTACTTGGTTAATCAAACTATAGGCAAGCACTCGGCGAAGATCGTTTTCAATCACCGCAAAGAAGATTGGGAAACAGGTCATTGTAGCGCCAATGTATATCAGCAACTCAGTGCCAGGGTAAGCCCGAGCAAGTGCATAAACCGCCACTTTAGTGGTAAATGCGCTGAGTAACACTGTACCGGTCGGCGTCGCTTCAGGGTAAGCGTCGGTAAGCCAAGTGTGAGCAAAAGGAAAAGCACACTTAATACCGAAGGCAATAAAGATAAGCCATCCTGCAATGCTATCTAGGCCGATATAGTCAAAGGCTAGGCTACCGGTTTCAGAGATATAAAACAGCGCACCTATCAGCAAAATAACCCCAGAGAGAACCTGCATGATGAGGTAGCGCATTCCCGCGCTATATGCTGCTGGAGTACGACGAGCCCAAACTAGAAATACTGAGGTAAATGCCAACAGCTCCCAGAACACAAACAAGGTAAGTAAATCACCCGCAAACACCGCACCAATAGCGCTACCTGCGTACAGCATAGCGGCAACTTGTTGCACTGTATCTTTAACGTGCAATGAGTAGACGATGCCAATAAATGCGGCAATATGGAAAATATAGCCAAACATCAGGCTTAATTTATCTGCGCGATAAGGGATTAATTCATAGTCTAAAAACATCAATTGCAAATGGACGCCTTCTGGCACAGTCCACAAATGCAATCCGCTGATCACTGGAATCGCTATCATCAAGGCACCGCGCAGCTTTCCACGAGTTGTAGCAGCAATCAATCCGCCAATGATAAACAGCACAAACGGCGGTAACTCAAGCATCCACATTGCGATCACCTTTATTGTTAGCTTCTTTGGCGTGGCCATCGCTGACGTCGACTATTTCAATTTTGCTATTATCAAGCTCTTCAACGGGTCCATAATAATCTTCTGGGCGCATCAAAAAGGTACGCATCCAGCTGGCGACTATGACCAAGATGACGCAGCCGACAAAGCCATAGATAGGATAAAACGCTGGCAGGTTTTCCCAGCTATGATAAACATGGCGATGAATAACAAAATCAAGTGCCACAAGCAATGCACAACAGGTATATAACAGGTATAAAACCCGCTGAATGTTTTTCGGTTTATCAAAGAGATATTGCTTCTCATTGTCCATGGCTAACTCCAGATACAGTCAAGATAGCTTTCGCCAACTCATAAACGGGCTGTGGATGGATGAACATAATCAAGCAGCCTAGGGATGTGATAATTAATGCGATTAATGAAGCCATTGGTGCTTCTTTAATATCTGTACTTGATGACTTATACCCTTTACCGGGGAAAAACGCATGGTAAGGAATAGGTAGTAGGTAGGCGATGTTGAGTAATGAACTGAGCATTAAAGCAACCATGACAACCCAATAGCCGGTTTCAATAGTGCCCATCAATAGGAACCATTTACTCCATGTCCCTCCGGCTGGTGGAACGCCGATAATGCTAAGGCTGGCAATAAAAAAAGCGCCCATGGTGATTGGCATGGCAAAACCTAAGCCGCGCATTTCGCTTACCTTAGATTTATGGCTAGCCACCAAAATGGCGCCAGCACAAAAGAATAGGGTAATTTTGCCAAAGGCATGGGAGGCAATATGCATTGAACTACCAATCACACCCGATGAAGTAGCTAGCAGTGCCCCAATAGTGATATAGCCGAGTTGGCTCACTGTTGAGTAGGCCAATCTGGCTTTTAAGTTGTCTTGTCGCATCGCCACGATTGAAGCTAAGAGCACTGAAAGGGTAGCTAAATAAAGTAAAAATTCAGTAGTTGGTAATTGGGGGAGTAGGTCGAGTCCAAAAATGAAAATACACACCTTCAATACCGTAAATACCCCTGCTTTTACTACCGCTACAGCATGAAGCAGGGCGCTGACCGGTGTTGGTGCCACCATCGCTGCGGGTAGCCAGCGATGAAATGGCATAATGGCAGCCTTACCAATGCCAAATATAAATAGCATTAGGATTATGCCTGCAATGGTGGTATCCACATCGGCATCAAATACGCCGCCTGCTGTAAATTCAAGGGTGCCAGTCACAAACCAAGTTAAGATGATGGCCAGTAAGAAAAAGGCGATAGAGGTAGTGAGCAAGATACCGAGGTAGACACGGCCACCTTGTTTGGCCTTGTCTGTACCTGCGTGAGTCACCAGCGGATAGGTTGATAGAGTGAGCACTTCGTAAAAGATAAACAGAGTAAACAGGTTGGCTGAAAAGGCGAGCCCCATCACTGCACTAATCGCCAAAGCGAAACAGATATAAAAGCGAGTTTGGTTATCCTCATTATGGTCACGCATATAGCCGATGGCGTAAATGGTGGTGATTAGCCAAAGAAAACTGGCAATGAGAGCAAACAGCATACCGAGCGGTTCTACGACAAAACTCACCTCTAAATCAGGCATCAGCTCCCACCATGAGACCTCAATACTGGCACCAGCCATGAGGGCTTGGTAGATATTGATTACGCAGTAAAGCACCATAAGGCTGATACTGATGGTGATAGCCTCACGCAGGTTAGGTTTCTTTCCTGTTGCTGCAATTGCAAAGGTTGCCAGTAAAGGCAATAAGATAGTTAGCTGTAACATCAGCGGCAAAGATGGATTCATGGGGTTATTCCAAACAAACTTTGAGAAGCCGCCTGTGCAACTTGCACGCTTAGGCGAGTATCTATACCGAAATAAATATTAGCGAAAATGAGCGCCCAAATAGGGGCTAGGAAGGTCCAAGGCGCCTCTTTGACAGTTTCACACCCATTAAGTGGCGGCTTGAAGTAAGCCATTTCTACAATACGCCAGATATAGATAATCGCCAGCAGTGATCCCAATAGAATAAGAACGGCCACTGGCCACATACCAGCCTCAACACTGGCGATAAGCAGATACCATTTACTGACAAAACCGACGGTCAATGGCACACCAATCAAACTGAGCCCACCAATAACGATGGCTGACATGGTCAATGGCATTTGTTTACCTAGGCCTTGGAACTGTTTGAGCTGGACGCTGCCAATGCGGTACATTACAGCGCCTAATGCTAAAAACAGCGCGCCTTTCATTAAGGCATGGTTAAACAAATGTAGTAAGGTGGCCATAATGCCGGTACTGGTATTAATCGAGTAGCCAATGATCATATATCCCACCTGAGCGATACTTGAGTAAGCTAAGATGTGTTTCACATTTTGCTGATAAATAGCCGTGATAGATGCGGCAAAAACACCTATAAGACCAAGCACCATTAAAATACTTTGCAGGGGCAGGGTGGTGAATGAGAAAGAGATGCCAAGTACGGTAAAAGTAAAACGAATGAGCAGATACACAGCAACCTTAGTTGAGGTTGCTGCTAAAAATGCTGTCACAATTGAAGGTGCATAGGCATAAGCATTAGGTAGCCACAGGTGCAGTGGAAATAACGCCAGCTTTAAGCAGATCCCGACAATTAAAAAGGCGAATGCTGCAAATACTGTACGGGTGTGGCCAACATCAACTAACCTAACAGCTAAATCGCTCATGTTTAGCGTGCCCGTCATTTGATAGAGCATGCCAATACCAATCAAAATAAAGGTGGCACCAATGGTACCCATTATCAGGTATTGGTAGGCAGCCCACAGTGCTCGTCTATCTTTACCCAAGGCAATTAAGGCATAGGAGGACAGTGAGGAAATCTCTAAAAATACAAATACATTAAAGGCATCACCGGTTGCCACAATGCCGAACATGCCGGTTAAAGACAGCAGGTATAAGCTGTAAAATAAGGTGTGGCGGTCTTCGTCTAACTCTTTTTGTATGCTGGTGTTAGCGGCAAACAACACCACAGTACCTATGGTGGAGATGATTAGCAGTAAAAAGGCGTTCAGCTTATCGATGCGATATTCAATGCCCCAAGGTGCTTCCCAACCCCCAAGTTCATAGGTAATGGTGCCAGACTTCATGACCTCAATTAGTAATATTATGCTGTTGATACAGGTAGCACTGCACACCAATAAGGCAAATATCCACACAAGTTTGGAGCGATTTAGGAACCAGCATAGCGGGGCTGCCATTAGCGGCACCACAACTTGTAAAACAGGCAGGTGAGCTAACACTATGATTCGTCCTCGTTGAGCTGATCTTGTTTTTGGATCTCATCTTCTTCTATACAGCCATAGGCTTCTTTGATTCTGATCACCAGTGCTAGACCAAGCGCTGTGGTCGCAATACCCACCACAATGGCAGTTAGAATTAACACATGGGGCAGCGGGTTAGAGTAATCACTGATCCCTTCAGCCAATATCGGTGCGCTACCACGCTCGACCATGCCGACACTGATATAAAAAATAAACACTGAGGTTTGAAAAATGGTGAGTCCAACTAACTTCTTAACCAAGTTTCCATGGGCGATAACGATATAAAAGCCAATCATCATCAACAATACGACGATCCAATAGTTATAGAGTCCGAGAAACATCCTGCTCCCCTTTTTTATCTGAGCTGTTTTTCTCAGCTTGAATTTGAGCCTGAGCTTGTCTGCGGCCATCAAAGTTGAAAAAGATGCTTAACATCACCGAAGCGACAGTGATGCCCACGCCTAATTCAATCAGCAGTATGCCTAAGTGCTGGCCATCAATCGGATTTTCAGCCAGTACGTTGTAATCTAAGAAGTTAGCCCCATTAATCATGGAAACAACTCCGACACTGGCATAGAGCAAAAGCCCAACAGCAGCAAGTAATTGAATTAGCGCCGGATTAAATACCTTTTTAGCGGTATCTAAACCAAATAGCATGGTATAAAGAATAATCGCAGCAGCGAAGATAACACCTGCTTGAAATCCGCCACCAGGCCCAAAGTCACCATGGAATTGTACATACAGTGCAAATAACAAGATTAAAGGAATAAGTGTTTTACTGACGATGCGCACCACCATGTGGCGCTCATGCATTTGTTCTTCTGTTGGCTCTTCAGATTGAATTTTTTTACGGCGACGAGGCAGTGATAACAGCGAAAGCACGCCAATACCTGCGGTAAAGATAACGGCTACTTCACCTAAAGTATCAAAGGCTCGGTAGCTCCCTAATACTGACGTCACAATATTAGGCACACCTACCTCGTCCATCGAGTCATGAATATAGCGCGGGGCAACATGTTGATGCACTGGCGCATCAACAGTGCCAAAATAAGGCATATCTAGGGTACCGTAGATCAGCATGCTACCAGTGACGAGTACAACAAACAGTGCAAGAAAGGGTTTATGCCGCTTTGGCGCCTCTTTTCGGCCAGTCATGGTAATGGCGGCTAGCATGAGTAAGCCTGATATTCCTGCACCTACAGACGCTTCGGTAAAGGCAACATCTACAGCGTCGAGCACCACAAAGAAACAGGCTGATAATAAGCCATAAATTCCGGTTAACATGACGACCGCTAATAGATCTCTCATGCGAACGATAGCGATGGCGATGACCACTAAAAAGATTAATAGTATTACATCTACTAAGGCTTCGATGGCTTGTTTCCTCCCTGAGGATCAGGCTTATCTTTTTGCGGTAATAGGCCATTATGTAATGCCGCTTTTGCTAAGGCATGACTAGCAGAAGGGTTGATAAAGAGTGTGAATACTAAAATCAATACCAACTTAATGAGTACTAAACCATTTGGGCTTTGCAGCATTAACCCTATCAGGATTGAGCTTGCACCTAAGGTATCGGTTACGCTTGCAGCGTGCATTCGGGTGTAAAAATCAGGGAAACGAATAATCCCTATACCACCAGAAAAACAAAGGAAGCTACCAATTAGCAGGCATAAACCACTGCTTATTTCGAGTAAGAGATTCATTTCTTCCTCTTCTTGGTTAAATGAGATTTATAGGGGGTCACTTTGAACTCGGCTGAGTCTGAATAGCGTAAAACGCCGATGACGCTGATAAAGTTAATGAGGGCATAAACAAGGGCGATATCGAGAAACTCTGGGCGTCCCATTAAAAAGCCCAATAGCGAAATAAGCAGTATGGCTTTAGTACCAAAAGAGTTGAAAGCTAATATTCGATCATAAAGCGTCGGGCCGGCAATACAGCGAATGATTGCCAGTAGCATAACAACGAGAATAGCGATGGTGGCAGTAGCTAACATTAGTCTTCAAGCTCCCTTACCCGGCGGTCCATCTCTCCGGCTTTTAGTGCGTCGATACCATCTTTATGTAAAGCATGAACAGTAAGCTTGTCATCAATTAAGTCTATCGCTACTGTGCCAGGGGTTAGGGTAATGGAGTTGGCGTAAATGACTTTATTAATATCTGAGCATTGGCGAGTGTCTATGGTAGTGAGTGTTGAAGAGATACTGCTGTTACCCAGCCAGATATGTTTAACCACACTAATATTAGATAAAATAACTTCTTTCACTAACCATATCGTATAGCCTGGCATATTGGCATTTAGACGGATTGGGTGCGTTTCTTGGTCGATAACATCCATTTTTTGGGCAATATAAAGCACCAGCATGATTGAGCCTGCACCCAGTGATAATAAAAGCGGGTTAGTGTAATTTGAGTTAATCCACCAAAATAGGGCTAAGGTTAATAACAGGCTAAGCCTATGGCTTGGAACAACGCCGCTTTTATTTTTTTGTGTCATATTATTTAATGCTTCGTGTTAGTTAACTCCAGTACAAAACCTGGCGAGTTTTAAGATTATTATGGTTAGCTTTTTACTCGTTAATCATTTTGCTCGCATGACGATTCATCAGCTAATGCTTGATATACTTGCCTGTGAAGGTCATTAAAAGAATCTGTAGATGGAGACAGTTGGTTAATTGTTCGATCGACTATCTGCTGAACCAGTTGTTCTCGAGTTACATCTGCGGGTATACATACGATTGTAGGTAGCTTTTTGGATGTCTGTGTACCAACTCGAGTACGGTAAGCTCTGTCAGCAAATCCTTCGGTATTGTTTCTAAGTTCGTATTGCTGACTCGTATTTAATGCACCAGCAAGAAAGCCCTGAATATAGTAAGTACATGGCATAGCCGAAATGGTGGCTGATTCGTTATTTAGCGACTTACAAGATGATAGAACAAGTTTTTCTTCATTTTTAGCGTTATTTGAGGATGCGGAAAGCGAAAAAGTAACACTGAATGTAAATAGTACTAAGAGCTTTATGAGCGACATATAACCTCCTTTTATAATTCTATTAATTTTAATATCACCTAGTGAAATATTTCAGTGCAGTACTCTTTAGGCGACTTTGTTTAGCTTCGTATCATGCATTTCTTGCTTGCAATGATATTTCAAGATTATTACGTTGCGCAAAGCTGTTGCTAGCAACATGCTGTTTACTTTTTGCTAACCAATGCTCTTTATTTATAACATGAATTATCCAAATTTAAATGCTTAGTAAGTGTAAACTGTATATTTTTTTGATTTTGAGCAGGTTACACCAGCTATAGAATGGCTCTAGCAAGGGCTACGCACTTGGTTATTGCTAATTTTACTCAGTTAAGGTTTTATATGACTTGTGGCTTTAGTGAGTATGTAAGTTTGAAAATAGAGTGAGGTTATTAGCTTGGTGAAGCTAACTTCTAGATCTAGTACTGGCTGACTGCCAATGGGTTTTTAACCGCTTCAAATTGCAACCTTTTTAAGCGCTTAGCCCCATCAATGAGTTTGAGAATAGGCTTCGGTGTTTAACTGACTTAGCTTGATAATACCTATGGTATAAAGGCGTTAAAGGTACATTGCTGACCCATAAATTTGTTAAAGGTGAAGTGCTTAATGAATTTGAGTTAAAGACGGCTCATGAATGTATCATTCAATACCGCCAACGTTTGACTGACATTAGCTGGTTTATGGGTTCCTTGAGTGAACCCATTACTAGAATGGCCAATAAAGAAGACAAGTGTACAGGCCGTTTTTGGGAAGGGCGGTTTAAATCTCAAGCCTTGTTAGAT